>JAKSUH010000041.1 GCA_024413395.1 archaeon | reverse complement strand
CATTCTCATGAACATGGTCATGGTCACCATCATCATCACCATCATGATTTAGAGAAAATTGATTTTGATGGAGAAGTTTTATATCACGAACCATTAGGTTCAGATGATATTTTAATTGAAATTTTAAAAAATAAAGTTGAAAATATTCTTTAAATTTATTTTTATTTTGTAATCATGTCTTTAAAAGTATCTGATATTGGCGAAAAAGATTTAATAAAGCTTATTTTAGATAATTCTAAATATATTCTCCAAGATGATGCGGCAATTACTTCTATTTCTAATTTCAATAATTTAATTTCATCAACAGACATGCTTATTCAATCAAAACATTTTCCTGATGAAATGACTTATTTTCAAATGGGTTTTAAATCAGTAACAGTTAATGTAAGTGATTTAGCAGCTATGGGTGCTGAACCTTTAGGATTTTTATTAAGTATAGCTATTCCACGTAATCTTCTTGTAAATGATTTTAAAGAAATTATAAATGGGGTATTAGATGCATGTAATTTTTATAAAATTCCTTTAATTGGTGGAGATACCAATGAAGCAAATGAAATAATTATTTCAGGGACTGCTTTAGGTGTATGTGATAACCCAATACTTATGTCTGGATTTGAAAATGGTGATTTAATAGCTATTACTGGAGATGTGGGTGTTGTTGCTGAGGAATTTAAAACTAAAAAATTTACAGAAAACACATTAAAACCAATAGCTAGATTAAAAGAAGGTCAATATCTTAAAGAAATTGGAGCATCTTCCGCTACTGATATTACAGACGGTTTAATAAGTGAATTATTTCTATTACATGCTCAAAAACCAGATTTAGGATTAATGATTTATGAAAATACTCTTAAAAATAAAGATTTGTGCTTTGGTGAAGATTTTGAATTATTGTTTACTATATCTAAAGAAAAAGAAGATTTAATTAAAGATTTTATTATTATTGGTGAAGTTAATACTTCAAAAAATGTAGAAATGACTTTAGAAGATGGAAAAACAATCACTTTAGAAAATAAAGGTTATAATCATTTTAAAGATTAAAATGTCTATTCAATGTAATATTTGTGCAAATTATTGTAATATTTCAGAAGGTTCTTTTGGAATTTGTAAACAACATAAAAATGTTAATGGTGAGTTAGTAGATTGTAGTTATGGTATTATTTCATCTGCTGCAGTAGATTCTATTGAGAAAAAACCACTTTATCATTTTTTACATAGAACAAAAACATACTCAATTGGTGGAATTGGGTGTAACATGGCCTGTTTGCACTGTCAGAACTATATCATTTCACAAGGATATGTTGATTTAGTTGATACAATTAAAATAACACCATCAATGGTCGTGGAAAATGCACTTTTTAATAATTGTAAGTCAATTGCTTTTACTTATAATGAACCTACTATACACTTATCTTTTTACCGTGATGTTGCTTTACTTGCTAGAGAGAAAAATCTCAAAATTGTCTTTGTTAGTAATGGGTATTTTTCACAAGAGTCATTATCTGAAATTTTAAATTTTGTTGATGCATTCAATATAGACTTGAAATCTATCTCTTCTGATTTTTATAAAAAAATATGTAAAGTAGATAGAGATGTTGTTCTTGAAAATATTAAAAAAATATATCATGCAGGTAAGCATTTAGAAATTACAAACTTAATTATTAATAATTTAAATGATTCTTTTAGTGATATGAGTCAATTAGTTAATTTTGTCTCTAACGAGTTAGATACATCTATTCCATTACATTTTACAAGGTCATTTCCTTATTATAAAATGCAGGATATTGAACCGACTAAAAAAGAAACATTATTAAAAGCAGAAGAAATTGCAAAAAAAGATAAAATTGAAAATATTTACATTGGAAATACACCTTTAAATAACAATAGTTTTTGTCCACAATGTGGTGAACTTTTATTTAAAAGAAATGGTTTTTCAACTCAGAACATGAATAATATTGTTGATGGATATTGTAAAACTTGTCATTTTAAACTAAATTTTGTTATAGATTAATCTTTTTCTCTTTTTTGTTTTTTAAGATTTAGTAAATAATGTTCAAAGTTTTCATTGTGTTGATTTCCAATAACATGAAGAATAACACCTGTAAAAAAGATTATAACTGCTATAATAACTACTGTAGAGACAATAATTAGTGTAGGTATCTTATCTACAAAACCTGTATTCAAATAATTTATTAAAATAGGAATAAAGAACAGCGTAGCTATTATTATTAATATTAAAGTTAAAATTGAGAAAAATTGTAATGGTTTATTATCTCTAAAGAATGAAAAAAGTAATCTAATAACTTTATAACCATCACTTATAGTATTTAATTTAGATTCACTACCTTCTTCACGATCTCTATAAGCTATTGGAAATTCTTCAATTAAAAAATCATGTTTTAATGCGAAAATAGTCATTTCTGTTTCAATTTCAAATTCTTCTGATGAAATAGGAAAAGATTTAACAAATTCATAGCTAAATCCTCTCATTCCTGTCATAATATCTGATAAATCACTATCGAATAATAAATTGATTAGTTTTCTAACTACTTTATTTCCTGTATTATGGAATCTCCTTTTGTTTTCAGTCAAATATGTACTAGAAAGCCTATCTCCAATAACCATATCTGCTTTGCCTGATAGAACAAGTTCCTCTATTTTTAAACCTGCTTCGGCAGGATATGTATTATCTGCATCAACCATGATATAACAATCAGCGTCAATGTCTCTAAACATTGATCTAACAACATTTCCTTTTCCTTGTCTGTATTCTCTTCTAACAATAGCTCCAGCATTTTTAGCTAGTTCATAACTATTATCTGTAGAATTATTATCATAAACATAAATATCTGCATGAGGCATATTTTTTTTAAAGTCTCTAACAACTTTTTCTATTGTAAGAGATTCATTATAACATGGAATTAAAATAACGGTTTTCATATCAATCTTCTTCATTTATTCACTAAAACTAACTCTTTCAAATTTTTCCAAAGTTTTAAGAACTTTTGTAGCATCTACACAAATTTTTGTAGTTGTTCCATCAACTTCAGCTACCGGATCAAGTGAAGAACCTCTAACATTAGGAACAATCACAATGTCTCTATCTCCTTTAACACGAGTAGCTATTGCATATTCTATATCTTGAGGATCAAAAACATCAACATCTGTATCTACAACAACAGCATGTTTAAGTGAAGGATGAGCAGATAATGCAGCCATAATTGCATTTTTTCCATCTCCTTCGGTCTGTTTTTTAATTGAGATAGCTGCATGTAACCAACAACAACCTCCTTCAGTTAAAACGACATTTTCAACAGTAGGAACTGCATTTTTAACTGATTTAAAAATTCTAGGTTCTTGTGGAAGACCTTGTAATAATTTGTGTTCAAATCCTGCAGGTAAGATTGCATGATAATAAGGATTTTCTTTTTTAATATACATTTTTGATAGATTAATAACTGGTTGTTCACGAATTACATCATAAGTATCAGTTAAATCTACAAATGGACCTTCTTTAACAGTTTCACTAACAGATATTTTACCTTTTAAGATAATATCTGCTTGAGGTAGTTCTAAATCTCCAACTTTAACTAAAGTTAGTTCTCCATTTTTAAATGCATTAGCAACTTCCATTTCATTATAATCAATTGGAATTGAACTAGTACTTGCAAGTAAAATACCCGGATCCATTCCAATAGCTATTGCAATATCTAAATCTTTCCCTAATTTTTGAGCATTTTGGAAATATGTGTATAAATTCCTAGGTACTATTCTAATAACTAATTTATCATTATCTAAAACTAGCATTCTATGGATAGAAGCATTCTGTATTCCTGTTACAGGGTCTTTTGCAAAAACAACGCCTGCAGTAATATATGCTCCACTATCTCTTTTATAATGAGTTAAAATAGGAATTTTACTTAAATCAGCATCATTTTCATTATAATCACTTAAATCAGTAAAGTTTTCTACTTTCACGGGATTATCACTAGCTTCTATTATTTTTTGAGTTATTTCATTAACTTCACAATTTATTGATGCTGCAATTTTATCTCTTGTATTACATATTCCTGAAATTATAGGGATATCATACCCTTTAACATTATTTAAAATCACAGTATCTTTAGGATATTTTTTAAGAATTTTTGTAACTTCAAATTCACTATTTACTTCATCATTAATTTCAATAATATTTTTGTATTGGTTAATATCCATTTTAATCCCTACACATTGATTTTTTTGCTTTTAACTTTTTTTAATATATTAATTTTTTCTGGATTTGAAAGAGCAAGTATTTCAGCTGCTAAAAATGCTGCATTTTTTCCATTATCTATTCCAACAGTCCCAACAGGCATTCCTGGAGGCATACTTACCATTGAAAATAGTGAATCATTAATATTCAATGCTGTACTACATGGAACACCAATAACTGGTTTAGAGGTTAAACTTGTTAAAGCTCCAGTTACTTGAGTAGATTGACTACTTACTCCAATAAATAGTTTTACTTCTGGCATTGAATCAACATATTGTTCGAATGCTTTTGGAAACCTTATAGGACAAAGAATTCTAATGTTACTTGTCATTTTTAATCTTTCTAATACAATTTCAACCTTTTTAGCAATAGCTAAATCTTGATGATTTCCTACAATGATTCCTACTTCTAAATCTTCTTCAATACTATCATCAATATATTCACTATCATCCAAATCCAATTCTTCCATTTGTAAAAAGTCTTTAACATGATTTTCTCCATTAAATTCATCTAAATCCTTTTCATTACTACTAATAACTTTATTGGAATATTCTTTCCTTAATATATTAATTCTTTCTTTAATTTCTGAATCATTTATACTAAGTATTTGGCCTGCTAATATTCCAGCATTTTCTCCTCTATCAATTCCTACACTAGCAACTGGTGTTGGATATGGCATTTGTACAATAGAGTATAAAGCATCTAAACCATCTAATTTACCTTCTACAGGAACACCAATTACTGGTCTAAAAGTATAAGAAGATATTACACCAGGTAAATGAGCAGATAAACCTGCGATACCTATGAATACCTCAACACCTGCTTCTGTTCCTTTTATTACTAATTGTTTAACTAGTTCGTGTGTTCTATGGGCAGAGGCAACTTTTAAACTATAAGGAATCTCTAATTTTTCTAATATGTCTGTAGTTTTTTCAGCGACTGCTTTATCTGATGCACTCCCTAAGATAATCATTACTTTTGGAATCATTTTCTCACCTTTATTTATTTTTTTTCTTCATGATATATTTTTTCAGTATTCACATACCATATGTTACTATTATCTGAGATATCATTGATTATATTATATGCTGCTTCAAATGATGTGGCCATTGAGTAATCCATATTGTTATATCTATGTTGTCCATTACGTCCAATACAATATAAATTATTGAAACAATCTAAATACTCAATTAATGTGTCAATCTCTTTATATGTATCAAAATATGAAGGATATGCTTTTTTAATCCTTTCAACATGAGCATCTAAAACATGTGATTTATCAATCCATCCAATTTCACTAATTTCGCTTGCTACGAAGTCTATTAGTTCTTCATCATCCATACTCCACAATTCATCATTTTCCATACATGTATATTCTGCTCCAATCCATACATTATTTTCAGGATTTTTTAACATAAATGGAGACCAATTATTAAATATTTGTAAACGTAATAATTTAACTTCTTCTTCTTGAACATAAATCCAGTTATCAGGAACTATATTTCCCAATGTTTTAATATCTGTGTTATTTTGAATTTTTAATTCATCAACTAATAAACCTACAGTTAAAAAATCACGACATGGAAGTCCATTAGCTATTCTAATAATATCGTTCGGTATTGATTCACCATTAAATGAATTAACCAAATCTTTTAACGGCATTGTAGAGATAAAGATATCTGCTTCATAGGTTTCACCATTTCAATAGATATAATTTTATTATTTTCAAAATTTATTTTATCTACTGGATGATTCATAAGAATTTTAGCACCCATTTCTTCTGATCTTTTTGCTACAGTTTCCCAAAATTGTCCAGGTTCTAGTTTAGGATAGTAAAACTCTTCAATAAGAGAAGTTTCAACTTCTGAAGTTTTCATATTTAATGTTTTAACAAATACATCTTTTAAAACGGCATATATTGATAATCCTTTAACTCTTTGTGCTCCCCAACCAGCACTAATTTCTTTAGGGTGTCTTCCCCATAATTTTTCAGTATATCCTTCAAAAAACATAGAATAAAGTTTTTTTTCCAAATCTATTAATGTAAAAATTTTCTAAGGAATCCTCTTCTTTTTTGAAAAAATAGTTTTTGTGTAACTTAATCCTGATTGTATTGTTTTTTTAAGTCCCATATTTTTTAATGTATCTATTTTTAAACTAATTGGATAATCAAAGAATTTTTTAAGGTAATATATTCTAGAAATTCTATTTCTAACAAGTAACACTTCATCTTCTTCATTTGGATTAGGGCCGCCTTTACTGATTTCGACTTCTCTTCTAGTTTGAGCATAATCAAAACGAACTTCACCCTGTACTTGCATAATTTTTTCCAAAATTCTACAACTTTTTCATCTTTAGAGAAGATCTATGACCTCCAATATCCATCCTGTTACCTTTATATTTAACTGTTTTTGCAATTCCTCCTATTTCATCAGTTTCTTCAAAAATTGTAATGTCATAATTATTACTCTTTTCTAAAAGTTCGTAAGCAGCAGTAACTCCTGCAGGGCCTGCTCCAATAATTATTACTTTTTTCACATGTCTTCATCACCCTTTTCTAAGTAAACATAAAGTAGTTTTCTAACACTAAAATTCCAAATAAATGTTATTCCTGTTGATATTATTTTTGATAACATATAATATATGCCTAATTTACTTGTGAATATCCATAAAACAAATGTATCTATTCCGATTCCTAAAATTCCTATTAATCCGCATGTTATAAATTCTAATATGTAATTTATTTCAACTTCTTCACTAAATACATACTCTTTACTTAATAAATAGTTAACAGTTAATCCCAATATGAATGAAATAATATTAGAATAAATATAATATAATCCAATAAAACCTGTAAAATAAATAAAGCACCGATATTTACAATTGCAGCTACTCCACCTACCCAGAAATAATCTATTAACCGATATAATAATCTACTTTTATTTTTTATACTATCTATTAGATTATTAATCATAATTATATTTATTTGTAATTATATATAATTAAATATATGTATTACTTAAAATAATTGAATTTAAAGGAGATTAAAATATATACCTCTTTGAAATAGAAAATAGATTTAATATATTAATTTAATAAATATTTATTAAACGGTGTCAATGATGGAAAATATGAAAAATAATTATTTAAATATATGTGTTTTATCATTAACACTTATATTTTTGGGGATATTCATAACATTCTTTGTTAGATTAATACCTTTACCTATTGGGGTTATAGTTTGTTTAATTGGAGTTATATTGGGAATAAAATATTTCTATCATGTAATTAAACTATGTTTTAAACTCAGAAAGGAACAAAAATTATCTATTTTTGCAAAAACATATTTTCCAGCACTATTATGCATAATAATATTTTTATTAATGATTGGGTCATTTCTCAGTGCATCTGTTATTCATGAAGGTACTATTTATATTGATCCTGATTCTAGAAAATTAATTATTTATTCTGTAACTTCAGATCAAGCTGTTAGTGTTAAAGGACCTTATGTTGTAGATTCTGCTATTGAAAATGAATCAAATATTATTAGAATGCCACATGATGCAATGAGTACATTAGGTATTTCTATAAATGATACTATTAAAATAGGGGATTCATCTTGCACCGTCCAAAAATCTAGAATGACAGAATCTGATGTATTGAGAATTCCTATTAATGTAAAAGCTGTTTTAAATCTTACTGATGGAGATATTATTCAAAATATATATTTAGGAAATAAATTTGCTGGTTCTCAAGTTGTTCATAATAATACAATCAATTCAACATTTGCTGTTATTGAAAATTTCTTTATTTCTGATGGTAGTAATGCTTCTTATTATGTTGATATAATAATGGATAATCAAACAATATATCATTCATCTTATATTTTAGGAGTAGATAATTATAAAATTTCATTTAATGGTGGGGATGTTAAAACAATTTCATTCAATGGAAATAAATATAGTTCTAACTTTGATTATAATGGACATCAAGTTACTGTTAAGATAATGCCTTCCCGTGACTTTTCAATGAGAAACTTAGTAAATTCTTCCAGTAGGGTTGCTATTGATTTATATATCTAATATGGGTCTAGATTATATTAAAAAATAATAAAAAGCTGTTGATATTAAATATCAACAGATAAAAATTAGTTAAAAAATTAATAGTAAACTTTCACTGCTTCTTCACAGTCATCATAAAGACCTAAAGCAGCTAAAGCTCCGATTTTTCCGTGATCACCTGTAACAGCTATTAAAGGTATGTTTAATTCTTTTGCTACTTCTTCTGCTTTTTCAACTGTCATCATACCAGTTTTAGTAGCTATTGAATATTCTCTTAATTTTTTAGGAATACCAATTCCTTCTAAAATAGCTATTGATGTTTTATCAGATAATGTGTCTCTTTTAAGAAGTTCTATTGTTCTTTCAATTAATGCATCTTTTTTATCTTCTTCAACAGCAAAAGTTAAAGCTATTGAAACACAATTCTGAGTTTTATGTGGGTTGTGTGGATATAATTGAACAATAATATGATCTAAATATTCAAAACCTTCTTTTTTAAGTTCAACACCTAAATTATGTGCCATTGTCCATGTTGCACCTTCATCTTTAGTATCAGTATCATCAATACCAATAACAATCTTTTTTAGGTTAGGTGTAACAACAGTAGCTTTTCCAGGTTTTGAACCGCCACCGATTTGATGAAGTTCTACATATTTAACTCCTTCACCCATTCCTCTGCACATACCAGCACCAACACCAGCACCTGCTAATCCTGCATGGGTTACTTTTACTTCATCATTATCAACGACAATTTCTTCTATTCCCGCTGCATTGAAACTAGCTTTTAAATCTAATGGTTTCTTACCAGTTTTACATAAGTAAACATGTTTATTACCATCACGATAAGCAGATTCAATTAATTCACTATTATTTCTGTATTGGTTGAGTAACCAGTGAGATCCTGAAATACATGGGTGATATTCGATAATTTCAACTTTATCTCCATCAACCATGGTGATTACTTTTTCATAAGGAGCAATCCAAGGATCATTAAATTTAGTTCTCAATTCATTAGGTTTTAAGATTTCCATTTAATCATCTAATTCTTTTAATCTGTCACACATTTTAACTGCAGCTTCAACAGCACTTTTTGCGTTTTTAACACGTCTGTGTGCATCTAATCTAGTCATACCTGGACCAGTGATACCAAGTGCTACTGGAGTATCGTATTCTAAAGCTAAATCAGCAATTTTACGAGAAGAATGTTGTGCTACTATTTGGTCATGGTCAGTTGCACCTTCAATTACTGCACCTAATGTTATGATTGCATCATATTTTCCTTTTTGTAATAATTTTTTAATTACAAGAGGCATATCAAATACACCAGGAACTGCAACTACTTTAGTAATTTCACATCCTCTATTTTTTGCTTCTGCTTGAGCTAATTCTAACATCATTTGTGTAATATCATAATTAAATTCTGCTACAACTGCAGCTATACTGTATTTTACCATATTATTATCTCCTAATTTTAATTTAACGCATTACTAATAGTATAAAACTTGCAACTGCACTTGCTACCATAATAAATATGATAAATAAAGCAGCTATTTGCATTTTTGTTAGTTTAGTTTTCATATTAATTCACCTTAATAATATTATTAGTTTTAAAATACAAACTATTTAAATATTACTAAAAAAAGAGGAAAAAAGGAAATAA
>JAKSUH010000040.1 GCA_024413395.1 archaeon | reverse complement strand
AACACTAAACCAAATGCTGCTAATTTAAGAGGATTTACTTTATCTGAAAACCTACTTGAAATTGGAGAAACAGCAGCTTGTATAATTGGAGTTGTTACTAATAATACTCCTGCAAACTGTGAATTATAACCCATAATATATTGAAAATGATAATTTAAAACAAAAGTAATTACAAAAGTAGCAATATAACTAACTAAACTAGCAAAAGTAGCTACAGAAAATTCTAATTCTTTAAATAAAGTAACTTTAAAAATAGGACTTTCTAATTTTCTTTCATATAAAACAAAATATACAAGAAATGCAAAACCCACTATAGCACTAATAATACCAATTAATTGATTTAAAGTTGTAAATCCAAAAATAAATAAGATTATACCTATAGCAAAAATAATAGTTCCTATTAAATCAAAAGAACTGTTTTAATTAATCATCCAATCTCGTTTAATTAATAACAATAATATAAGTAAAACAATTATAAACAATGGAATTCCCATATAAAATATACTTTGCCATCCCATATGATAAGTTAAAAATCCAGAAATCATTGGAGCTAAAGTTAAACCAATATAAACAGCAGCAATACTTATACCAAATCCTTTTCCTCTTTCTTCAATAGGTAAAGGTTCTACAACAAATAAAGTTGCTGAAACATTCATTAAAGAACAGCCAATTCCCTGTAAAATTCTAAAGGATATGAGAGTTTCTGCAGAAAAAGATAATGTACAACCAATACAAGAAATTAATGAAATAAGAATTCCAATAATCATACATCTTTTAATACCATATTTAGAAACGATATATCCACAAGGAACCGAGCATACAGCTACAGTTAAAAGAAAAATATTTGAAATCCAATTTTGAACAATATTACTTAAACCTAAATCAACAGCTATTACAGGAAGTGCAACTGTAACAGAAGAAGATAAAAAAAGCAACTAAAAAATTAACTGTTGATGCCACAATAATAATATAATAAAGTTAATTTTTTATCTACCATTAAAAACCACTATAATTGAATAATTTCAGAAGTAAAATGATTTCCATCTTCAATATCAATTAAAATCGCACCATCATTCTCAAGCATACCTGGATTTAATATTTTAGTTTCACCAATTAAATCAACAGATTTTGCTTCATGAATATGACCACAAACATTGATATCTGGTTTGAATTCTTGAATAGCTTTTAAAACACCTTTACTACCTACATGAACTCCACCTTCAATTAAATCAGCATTGGTTTCAAAAGGAGGTGCATGAGTAACTAAGATATTAACTTTAGGTTCATCAGAACATTCATATCCAGATAAAAGTGTTAAAAGGTCTTCTTCTAATTGTTCATCAGTTACTTCACCAGGAGTATCAAATGGAGTTTCATTAGAACCACCATAACCAAATAATACAGTATCACCATAACCAACAATTTGATTATGTAAGCATAATGCACTTGCTTCAGTTATAGCTTCACATACTCCTTCTGGATCACAATTTCCAGGAATAGCAACTACATCAACATCATATTCTAATATTTTACCAATAAAAGAGTTAACAAACTCAATTGGTCCAAAATTAGTTATATCACCAGTGATAATCACCAAATCAATGATATTTTCATCTAAATAACTAAATAATTTCTCATTTTCATTACTATGAACATCACTGAATATTAAAAATTTCATAAAAATCACATTATTCTTCTTTAAAGAAAGGACCAAATTCTTTTATACCATGTTGAACATCAGTTTTATCACCGTAAAGTGCTATTTTTGTATCTTCATCAAATTCAATAATAACACCATTCCATTCAGCGATTTCTTGAACTCTTTCTTCAGCTAATGGTTTTCTAAGATTAATCCTACTTGTAGACATTCCAGGAGGAGTGTTAACAATAAATTTAGAAGAAATATCAGGCATTTTAAATACTTCCTCACCCCTTGTTGCTTTTTTAAGGAGTTCTAACCATTCATTAAGATAATCTTCACCTTGTTCTTCAGCTATAGTTAAGAGTTTTTCTTGAACATTACTCAAAGACATGTCTGCTTTAGCTAAAGAATTAATCATGTCCATATGAGTAGGATTTTTTTTATAAAAACTAATAGAAGATTTAATTAAACCCATTTCTGGATTAATATCTTCAGGTATTTTAATTCCCTTCTTATTTAAATCTATAATTAGTTTATTTAAAACCAACCAAATCTGTTCAGAAGGTAAACTCATAAATGTCCACCTAATATTTTTAAAGTAGTATGGTTAATTTTTGCATCTGCATCTTTTAATTCTCTTTGAATTTCGCTAATGCTTTCATATTTATCAAAGAAAAGAACATGAAAACTATCAGTACCAGTTATTTTTAAAATAGCTAATTCTGTGTTTGGTTTAAGTTCATATTTATCAATTGTAGCTTTAAATTGAACATAAGGTTCGTAGTTTTCTGGTAAATCATAATATCTAAAAATTCCTTCTAAAGTTGCAATAAACATTTAATCGCCTATAAATTATTTTATAATTATCAAACAAATTTATGTTTCAAGTAATATAAATAGTTAAGGTATTGTTGAACAAGAAAAAAATTAATTGAAAAAATAAAGTGAAAGAGATAGCTATCGCTAGCTATCAGTAATAAAATAAAAAAAGAAAGAAAAAAAGGATTTTGAAAATCCTTTAATTTAAACTTATTCGCCTATAGCTTTTTTGATTGCTGGAGTTGCATCAATTTTTTGAGCATCGAAAGTTAATTCGTCAGCAGATAATCCCATAGCTAATCCGTATAATTGAGCTAAGTGGAATACAGGAATTGCAAAGTCAGTGCCGTATTTTGCGTTAACTTCAGTTTGACCTTGGTCAAATTGTAAGTGACAGAATGGGCAGCAGTTTACAATAGCATCTACACCAGCAGCTTGCATATTTTCGAGTTTTTCTTTGGTGTAACTAGTGGTTACATCGAGGTCTCTGGATCTTAATCCTCCACCTGCACCACAGCACATCATTTTTTCTTCGTAATCTACAGATTTAGCACCAGTGATTTCTACGAGTGTATCTAAAATAGATGGGTTTTCTGCTTGTTCTTCAATACCAATAGTTTTGGTTGGTTTTAAGAAGTGGCAACCGTAGTGTACAGCAACATTTAAGTTTAAAGGTTTTTCGATGATGGAAGCTAATTTTTCGAAACCAACATCGTCTCTTAAAATTTGAGCGAAGTGTTTTACGTTAGTAGTTCCTTTCCATTCTTTACCGACTTCAGCTAAAATAGCGTTAATTTCAGCTGCTTTATCAGCATCTTCTTTTAACATGTGGTTTGCTTCAAATAATGAACCGAAACATCCATTACATTCGGTCATGATGTCTGCGCCCATATCTTCTGCAATACATAAGTTACGTGCAGCAATAGCAGCCCAGGTAGTTTCATCAAAAGATCCGAATACACCAGGAGCAGGACAACAGGATGCACCTTCCATATCTTTTAATTCAATATCTAAAGCGTCGAATAACATTCTGGTAGCTTTTTCAACACCAGGGTAACGGTTGTTCATGATACAACCTAAGAAATATGCGATTTCCATATTAAAATCTCCTTTATAATCATTTAGTTAATCTGGCCTATTCTTTTAATCCGCCAGTACTTTCATCGTAACCGATTAATTCGTCGAAACCTGTAATTTTACAGATTTTTTGTACTTCTGCTAAAGCTTCTGGGAAAGAGTGAGTAGTTGGAGGTACTTCAGCTAATCCGATTTTTGATCTTAAAGCTTTAGTTGCATCGTTAATAGGTACACCATGTCCAGTGTTCATTACAAATACACCAGTCATTTTGTGTGGTTTTGCCATGTATCCAGCGTGAGCAGCAATGTTTCTTGCTTTTTTAATGATACTTACGATAGTAACACTTCTAGGACATCTTTCTTGGCAAGTGTAACAAGTAGTACACATCCATAATGCGTCATCAGTAATAACTTCTTCTTTTAATCCGAGTAAACATTTTCTGACAATTTGTCTTACTTTATATGGAGTTCTTCTTCCAGATGGACATCCACCGGAGCAGGTACCACATTGGAAACAATGTTTTACGGTTTCGAGTCCTGCGTCAATAAATTCAGCAGTAAATTCTTTGTCACGATTTGAATCGTTAATTAACTCAGTATCAGTCAATAAAGTCATATTATCTTCCTTTTTATTATTGTTATTTGAATCTTCGTTTTCAACTTCGTCGTCTATAATTTCTTTAGGAGCTTCTTCCTCTTCAACTGGCTCTTCTTTAACTTCAGGAGGTTTAGCTTCTTCTTTAGGAGCTTCTTGTTTTTTAAGTTCAGCTTCTTCCACTTTAACAGGAATTTCCTTAGCTTCTGCTTTTGGAGCATCCACTTTTTTAGTTTTAGATTCGGAAGTTTTGGTTCCAGAATCAACAGGGGTCTTTACAGGAGTTTCTTTAACTTCTGCTTTTTCAGCACCCTTTTCTTCTATTTTCTCGCCTGTAAATAAGGCTTTGAGACGTTCTAAAATTCCCATTGAAAACACACCTAGGATAATCATTGGCTTTTTACCTCAAATCCTTAATTATAATTTTAGTAGTTGAGTATATAAAGATTACTAAAATTTTTGAAACTGTAACCTAAAAGGTGACATTGGATAAAAACAAAAATAAAATATAATTAACATTATATAATAATGAATATATATAATATAATAATAGACTAAATTTAGGTTTTGTATATAATGAAAAATAAATTCGAAATTAAATCTCATGATGGGCCCGGAAGACTTGGAAAGTGTAATGGAGAAGTTACACCTAGAATCTTTAATGAAAAAGAAATTAAAATAGCTCCAAGTGAAGGATCTTCATACAATATTGATAAAGAAATTGCTAAATGGAATGTTGAAAAAACATTAGAATTAGCTAATAATCAAGAGTATCAAGTTGCTACTATTCAAGGTTCAAAATATTTAGATTTAAGAATTGAATGTGCTCAAAAATTAGAGGAATTAGGTTATAATGGTCTTATCATAGCTAATGGAGATGATTTATTAACTCATCCTAAAGATTTAGTTGATTTAATTATTAATCTTAGAAAAAATTTAGATTCAAATACTTTTCTAATATTCCCATTTGCAGAACCATCATTTATGCCTATTTTATCCTATATTGGAATAGATGGATTTTTAGAAAATTCCTGCGATTACTATAGTTATTTAAATGTCTTAATGACACCAACTAAAAGTTATATGTTAGATAAATATCCAATATATGAAATGACACAACCCGAACTTAAAAAATATAATGAAAATACCTTAGATTTAGTTATAAAAGAAATTCAAACTCATATGAAAAATAGATCTTTAAGAAACTTAATTGAAGAAAGGTCTTGTTCAAACCCACAAGTCTTTTCTACATTAAGAATTTTGGATAAAGATTATTTAGAATATATCCTAAAACATAATCAATTATTTTGAGGTCTAAAAATGAAAGTAACATTCATAAAACCCCACAAACAAAATCAAAGTACAAATTCTTAGAAGTAATTGCACCTCCAAGGAAATAACTTACATGGCAGCTGTTTTAGAAGAAAATGGTATTGATGTTGATGTTCTTGATGGAAGTGCCTTAGATTTAACTATGGATGAATTAAAAGAAGAAATAAAAATAAGAAATTCGGATATTGTGGCAATTACTGCATTAACACCGACCTTTTATAAAGCTTGTGAAACTGCAGAAGTTGTTAAAGAAGTTTTACCTAATTGTACTGTTGTTATGGGAGGATATCACCCAACTTTTGAATTTGAAAGTACATTAGAATGTGAAGCAGTAGATGTAGTTGTTCGGGGTGAAGGAGAAATAACTATATTACAACTTGTTAAAGCAATAGAAAATTGTGATGATTTAGCTACTGTAAAAGGAATTGCATACAGAGGTAAAGATGACCATGATAATATTGTAACTATTGCTACACCTGCTCAAGATATTATTGAAGATTTAGACTCTCTTCCATGGCCTGCACACCATTTATTACCAATGGAAAAATATAAAATCATGGAAATTGCATCCAATATGATTACAATGATTACTAGTAGAGGATGCCCAATGCAATGTTCTTTTTGTTCATCTGCAGCATTACATGGTAGAAAAATGAGAACAAGAAGTACTAAAGATATTGTTGATGAAATGGAACATTATTACAGAGATTGGGGCATTGATACTATTGCTTTCATGGATGATACTTTCACAATAAATAAGAAAAAAGTCCGTGAAATATGTGAAGAAATCTTAGCTCGTAAAATGGACATCATGTGGGGATGTACTGCAAGAGTAGATAATCTTGATGAAGATTTATTAAATTTAATGAAAGATGCTGGATGTATAACTATTTTTATGGGTGTTGAATCTGCAGATCAACAAATGTTAGATAAAATGAAAAAGCAAATTACTATTGAAAAAACAAAAAGAGCATTTGCTATTTCAAACAAAGTAGGAATTCATACAATCGCATCAGTTGCAATTGGAATGCCTGAAGATACAAAAGAAAGTATTAAAAATACACTCGCTTTTGTTAAAAAATTAAAACCAAATTATGCGGTTTTCTCTTTAGCTACCCCATATCTAGGAACTAGATTCTATAAAGAAGTATTTGAGAAAAAATTAATTAAAGTTAAGGACTTCTCAAAATATACATTAGCTACTCCAATTTTCGAAACAATAGATTTACCAAGAAAAAAGTTAATAGAATGCAAAAAATGACATTCGTTAAGTTTTATCTTAGGCCATCTTATTTAATTAAACAAGTAAAAATGGATGGAGTAGTTCTTTTGAAAACAATTGGTGGAGTTATTAAACAAGCTTTTAAATAAAAAAAAGCTATTTCAATATTTCAAAAGTATTTACAATATTTTTAAATTCTTCGATTGTTTCATTAGTTACATCTAATGTTCTAAATTCGAAGAAATATATATTTTTATTTTCTATAAATACAAAAGAATGGATATCAAAGTTTATTTCAACAGTATCCATATTACCATGCATATATATTGCTTGTTTTGATGCTATTTCAATTATTTCAGAACTTAATATGACACCACCGTCTTCAGTAAACATATCTTCCATATGCGGTTTAAATTCTTCAATAGTTGTAGCTGTTGGAAATTGAACTACATTTAAAAGATTTGTTTCACCTTTAGCAACAGTAGCTACACAATCAGGATTATTTTGAATATTAGCTTTTTCAACTTCCCAAACTGATGGAAATTTAAAAGTAATTTTGTTGTTATTGAATGTTTTCATAATAATACTTTATAGATTAATTGTTTTTAATCCTTTTTCTCTTTATCAATCCATAATAACATTGCTTCTTCAATAGCTATACTATACCATCCAGAGGTAAAACATAATTTAGAAGAAGCTAAACTTCTAAATAACAAATCAACTTCATTATTGACACTAATTGTAACTCTTTTCTTCTTTTTCATAGAATTAAATAATAATACATTAGTTAAATAATTAAAGGATTTATTAAAACAAAATTTAAATAAAAATAAAAAAAATGAAGCATATTTAAAAATTAGACATCATCGAGAATACTAGAATCTGCACCTGCAATCTCAACTAAGTATTCTGCTTCAACAATATGTAATTTTGAAGGAATTATTAAACAATGTAAAGGTCCACCAAAATCAAAATCAATTAATTCAGATATTTTACCTGCTTGAACTACAACATCTTTAGAACCGACTCTTGCAATACCAACAGCTAAAGTGTCTTCATCTATTGAACCTTCATCTTCTAAAGATTCTTTAATATTCATTAAATATTCTAATCCTTCGTTTACAGTCATGTATCTGTTATTATGAGCTTGAATATCTAATAAAACTAAAGTATGTAAATCCATTTTTAAGTTTTCTTCAATAGTTAAATATGGACTCTTTGGATAAAAGTTATGATCTGGGAATGGAATTGTTGTAACTTTTCCAAATTTATATCCTTGTAAACCAGAAATTGCTGGAGCTGAAGATAAAATAGAAAATCCATGGATAACTTCATATGGAATTCCTCTTTTAGAACAAGTTACTAAAAAATCACTGTGAGTAGTAGCAATTAAAGGGTCACCACCAGTAATTAGAGCAATATCTTTGTCTTTTGCTTCATCGATAAATTTACGTTCTTCTTCAACTTCATTTCTAACTAAAACTTCGATTTTTTTACCAATAGTTTCTTCAATTGCTTCAAAACTAGAACCGAATAAATGTGAAGTGAAAAATTCAGCATAAACTTTATCAACATTTTTTAAAGCTTCTAAACCCTTTAAACTAATGTCTTTCTCATCAAATAAACCTAATCCAATTAAATAAAACATAGAAATCAATATTAAATTTAGTTCTTATAAAAAAATAAAAAGATATGTTGAAACTATTCAACCATTTCAACATCATCTGGAATATCAAGTTCTGCTTCACATGCAGGACAAACAGCACTAGTAGCATCATCTGCTACTTCAAATTCATAACCACAAACGGTACATCTAATTTTCATTATTTCAGCCTCTTATTTTTTAAATTACACATTTAAACATGTTGAAAATTACAATATGCTTTTAAATATGTAATTAACATGTTTAAACAACATATAATTTTATGAATTTTATAATAAATAAAACATTACATTTTTATAAATAAAAATTATATATCTTTAAAAATAAAAAATATGTTGAGTATTATGAAAGCAGTTAAAGTTCCATTAAAACAATTAAATGATATAAGAATTGATTTGATGGAAAAAGAAATAATGAGAAAAGACTATAAAATTAAAACTGAAGATGGTTTTGGTTATATTCCTATATATGAAGGATTTGATTTAGACTTAGAAATTGTTGACATTCAATTAGATGAGTTGAAGATATACCCAAAAGACTTTACTGACTTACTTAAGGGTAAATTATCAACCGAAGAATCAAATATATTGAAGACCTCCTTCGACATCATTGGAGATATTGTTATAGTTGAAATTCCAGAAGATCTTGAATCTAAAAAATTAGATATTGGAAAAGTAACATTAGAATTTACCAAAAGAAAATCAGTTTATATGAAAAGAAGTGCAGTCCATGGAGAAACAAGAATTAGAGATTTAGAATTAATTGCAGGAGAAGACAATGCAGTTACAATCCATAAAGAACATGGTGTACGTTTACAATTAAATGTAGAAGAAGTATATTTCTCACCAAGATTAGCTACAGAACGTAAAAGAGTTGCAGATTCTGTTAAAAATAATGAAAAAATATTAGATATGTTCTGTGGTATTGGACCATTCCCTATTGTAATAGCTAGAACTAAAAATGTAGACATTACTGCTTGTGACATTAATGAAGCTGCTATAAAATATTTAAACAAAAATATTAAACTAAATAAATTAGAAGGTTCAATTAAAACTATTTGTTCGGATGTAAGGAAAGTAGATTTTGCAGATGAAAAATATGACAGGATTATAATGAATTTACCTGGAATAGCTTATCAATTTTTAGATATTGCTGCAAAACATATATCCGATAATGGAATAATTAATTATTACGAATTTTCAGATGATTTTAAACAAGGAACAGAAAGATTACAAAAAGCTGTTGAAGCTGAAGGAAAAACAGTAGAAATAATAAATACCCGTAAAGTAAAATCAACAAGTCCTGGAATGTGGCATGTTGCTATTGATGGAAAAGTTCATTATTAAAATTAAGAAAGAATTATTGATTAAATATAAAAAATAAAAAAATTATAAAGATTTGAAGTCACAATCGTTCAAATCAATAATACCATTTTCTGTAATAACACCAGTGATTAAATCACGAGGCACAATATCAAATGCAAGATTTATAACTTCAGTCCCTTTAGGACAAATCCTACAACCACCATAATGAGTTACTTCACTAGCATCTCTTTCTTCAATTTCAGTATCAAAAATTGAAATTTCTTTATCAAAAGTACTAATTGGAGCTGCTACATAAAATGGAATATCAAAACGTTTTGCAGCTAAAGCTACCATAAAGGAACCTATTTTATTAGCTATACCATCAAAAGCAACTCTATCTGCACCGATAACAATTTTATCTACTTTTCCAATACTCATTAAATAACCACTAGCTACATCTGGAATTAATTTAACAGGAATCTTCTCTTGTTGCATTTCCCAAACACTTAAACTAGCTCCTTGACCTCTCGGACGAGTTTCATCACAAATAACATTAATATTTTTACCTTGATTAAATGCAGAAC
>JAKSUH010000004.1 GCA_024413395.1 archaeon | reverse complement strand
TCTTCATTTAATAATAAAATACAAGTAATAAACTTTATATGTTTTTTTAATAATATATTATTAGAAGGGGTCTGAGATTATGTTAAATTTAATTAATTTTATGACATATACCACACAAGGTATTATTGTTGATTATGTGATAGTTATTATTGTGGCTATTGCTTTAGCTTTAATTTTAAGACTTCCTTTACTTCCATCTAAGCCTATTAGGTATTCCTTTGATGTAAGTGCATTATATCCAACTCCTTTAATAGCTATTGGAGTTTATTCAATATTCTTTGTTTTTAAAATTTCTGGAATATTAATAGCTATTTTGATAGGTATATTCACTGCATTATTTGTGAAATATCTATTTTTCGAGGTTTTTCCAAAACCTAAGGAGGTGGAATAGTGGCGGATGTAAATTTAATTACTACAATTCTTGGAATTATAGTTGCTGCAATTATTTGTTGGCTTAATTTTGTCATTATAGATACTTACTTTGGTTTACCTGAACAACCTGGTGTTAAAGGTGCTAGATTAGTAGGGGAAAGTGTTAAAAATAGAAATGGTGATATTGCAGGTGGATTTTTCCAAGGAAATATTTTATGTTCTCCTGATGCTTCAGCAGGTACTTTATTAGCTGCTTGTGCTTATTTAGTATTGGGAATTCCTGGTGGAATTATTGCTGCATTATTTGTATTTATTGGAAATAGGTTATGTGCAGATCCAGGTTATGCTGGTTCATGTGGTGCTTTAACCATGACTATTATTTTATATTTAACCTCATTTGTAGGATTAACTCCTCAAATGTTTATCGTAGGTATGGTTATAGCTATTTTAACTATCCAAGGCGTTGATCAAGTTGCTGCTTCCAAATTAATTGGAAAGATAGCTAAAAAGTTCTCAAGACATGCAGAAGAATGATATTATGTATGTGGAAATTATAGGTATCATAATAATATTAATGGCATTAAGAGCAATTATTACTAAAAATAGGTCTGAAAGACTTTTATATTTAAATGTAATTGGCTTTGGTGTCTCTGCAATTATTGCACTAGTTATTAACACTCCATTTGGTTTTGTTGTAGCTGCTGTGTATTTTGTCTGTTCAACTATTGGATTAAATGCAATTGCATATAGTTTAGATGAATTAGAGGAGGAAATTCTCCTAGAGGATTGAGGTATTATTATGGAATTTATATCATTAATTTCAATAGCTTTAATGTTAATAGGTACTGTAGGTATTATTTTACTTAAAAAACCATTAGATAAGGTAATAATGTTCTCAATCTTAGATGCTGGTTTTCTTTTAGCTGTAGTGCAATTTGGATATTTAGATGTGGCTATGTTTATTGCTCTATTAGCTCCATTATCTATATTAATTTACATTTTATCTATTGTTAAAATTAAACAAACTAGAGCTAGAAATCTCCAAGGTGATAATAATGGTTAGTATTTCTCTATTCTTCTATTTTGGAATATTTTTAGCTATTGTTGGTAGTTTAGCTACTGCATGGGGTCCTGGTGTCAGTGATTCTGTAGTAAGATTATTTAATACTGAAATTGCTTCTATTGGAGTATCTTTGGTATTATTATGTTATAATCACACTTTAGCTTTATTAACTCTCGTTGCAACTACTGTAATTATAACTCTTATCTTATTTAGAGCTATAATTCGTTTAGAAGAGATGGGGGCAGATGTATGAAAATTGGAAAATTATGGAATAAGTTAGCTAATCCTAAAGTAGTTCCAAGATTATTTGCTTGTTTCTTAGCAATACTCTTGATTGCAGGATTTATTGTTCCTTTTGCATTAGATGGGGATAATTTATATTTAAGACCTTCAACTCAGACCCAAATTGATGAAGGTAATCCTTTCGCTCCTTATTTCAGAGGAGGAAGTCTATTATCCGAACCTGGTGTTACTTTAGCTCAATATCCTGAAAATTCTGCATATTTAGGTATGGTTACTTCATATTTATCTCCTGTATCCATATGGTTGGCCTCAATAACTCCATACTTTGGTACTTCAATATGTGCTTCTCCTGGAGGTATTCTTGATGAAATCTTGTATTATACAAGAGGATTCGATACAATCTTAGAATCTTCAATACTTATGATGTCTTTCGTTATTGCTTCATGGTTAGCTATTAACTATACTATGGACCGTAAAAACGATGAAGATGAAATTAAAAATGATTTAAAACGTGCTATTGGTGATTCTAATAAAGTCGCTAATGAAGTTAAAAAAAGTGATATTAAAGCTCGTAATAAGCAAATGAGGAGGGATAATTAATGTTTATTGCTCCTAATGCTATCTCTGTGGGTTTTATATCAATGTATTTACCTGCTATCTATGCAGGATTAATTGTAGGTTTCATAGGCTCTATAGCTATAGCAATTAATCGTCGCGAGATTCATATATTAATTTTAACTGATATTGTTGGTCTTGCAATGCTCTTTATTGTTGCAGCTGTTGGTACAGATTTAGCAGAAGCTTTAATTTTACCTGGTTTGGTTGTAGAGTTAGCAGAAACTTTAGCAATCTCAGAAATTTTACTTTCTAGAGAAATGCATAAACTTGAAAAAGATAAAAGAAGAACCACTTCTTTATTCCCAACTCCATTCCTTTTAGATATGGAAGTTATGACTACTGCTCCTAATTTTATTGCTCTAGTCTTAGTTGTTTATGGTATGTTTTTAACTGGATTTACTGGTGGGGCTGTAACTGGTGGAGGAATTCTTTTATATGCTATTTCTAGAAAAGCTAGAGGGCTTCCAATTGCTGTTTTTGATGGTATTGGTGGTGTCTCTGGTATCGCATGGTGTTTATGGCTTATCGGATTTGTTTTATTCTTTGTAATGCCTCAATTCTGGATGATTAGTTTATTATTAGCTGCTTTCGGATTACTTTTAAAAGTAGCTTCTAAAGTAGGATTAATAGGTGTTCTTATGAAAGAAGATTTAGAAAATGAGGGGGGAAATTAGATGGATTTCATTACATTAGGTGGAAATTCACTTGGAACTATTCCTCTTGGGGATATTGTATTGTATCTAACTCCGTTTAATTTATTCTTATTCGGAATCTTATTGTTATTTACAGTAATGATAGCTTTCTCTAAACCTGAAATTCAAACTGAAGCTTCTTTAGGTGGTTTATCTAACACTGAAGTTAAAGTTACACCTAAAGAATTTAAACAAAGAAGATTCTTGTCTGTTATTTGTGGTCTTGCATCTGCTGGTGCTATGATTACTGGTGATTTATTTAATTTTACTTTGTTCATGGCTTTCGTAGGTATTTTAAATATTGGTATTGTATCTGCAGTTAAACAAACTAGTGTTTTAAATTCTGCATTTAATTATGGTTTAATTGCTATGATGTGTTCTTTACCTTTATTTGGAGGTGCTGCAATTGTACTTGCTTCAACAGGTACATTAAGTTTATTTGAACTTTCTCAAATGACTGCAAGTCCGATGGTTGTATTTGGAATTTTATTGATGTTACTAGGTATTATTGGTGAAAGTGGGGTTGCTCCATTTTTTGCTTCAAAAGCAGAAATGTTTAGAACTCCTGGAAGTCCATTCCTTGTAATTATTCATTTAAGTTCCTTATTTATTATTGTAAGAGCTGTTGAAATTTTATTATTGGTGTTGGTTTAAATGGATAAACAAAAGATATTTTGCATAATTCTATTAATCTTATCTGTTGTAGCTATTGTATATGCTTGTATTTTTCCATTAGCTACTTGGATTGTTTATTTAATAGCTATTGTATTTATTCCAGGTTTTGTTTTAGCTTTAGGATTATTAACAATGGCAAAACCTAGAAAAGAAGATGCCGAAGAAAGGGTCAAAGAACCATTTACAGGATACTGATGTGATATTATGAATTTAATGATTGATATTTTAGTTAACGTAATTATTGCATTTTTAGCAGGTAGTCTTATTTTAGGATTGCATAGAAAGATTATGGCTCGTGTCCAACTTAGACCAGGACCTCCTATTGTTCAATATTTATTACACTCTTTAAAATTCTTCTTTAAAGAAAGTGCAATACCAAGAACAGCTTCAATGCCTTTTTATGTTGGTATTGTTGTTATTTTAGCTGTTGTTTGGATTATTGGTGTAATTGTAGGACCAGTTTCACATGGTTCTCTTCTCATCCTATTTGGTGTTTATGCAATTTATAAAATTGTTGAACACAATGCAGGATCTTCCTCTGGTTCTCCTTATGGTAAGATGAGTTGTGTAAGAGCAGTTCTTTCTGCGGCTACTGAGCTTCCTCTTTTTGCTGCTATTGCTCTCATTTACTTTAAAACTGGCACAATGAATATTGGAGAAATTATTGCTTATCAAGGGGCTCATGGACCTTTAGCATTATCTATTCCTCTTGCAGCTTTAATGTTCTTTATTTTGATTTTAACTAAATCTCCATATTCTCCATTTGCAATTACAAAAGCAAAAGAATTAATTACTGGATTTGAAACAGAGCATTTCGGATTTTTAAGAGGATTTTTAATGTTTTCAGAATCTATAGCTTGGTATGTTATGTTATGGTTATTCTTAACAATATTCTTCGGTCCACTCTCTGCAATTTGGTATGTTGTAGGAATGATTGTTATTACATTTATTACTGGATTTGTTAATGCTACAACTCCTTTATTAAATCCAAATCATTCAGTAATGACTCAAATTACTATTGCTGGGGCATGCTTTGTAGGAACACTATTAATGATATTTATTTAAGGTTATGATGAAAATGAATCAAGAAAAAGGCGTTGTATTTTTAACTGCATTGGTTGCATTAGGCATTGCTTGTTTTGGAGTAGTCTGTACATTAGTTCAGTCTTTATGGTTAACTCCAATTGTCGTTATGGGACTAATCTTCTTTATACTAATATTACTTACTAATAAAGGACACTTTGCTCATAAAATTGAATCTTTAGAGAAAGTATTTTTCATAATAACCTTTTTAGTAATTGTAGTTTCATTTATACTACTTTACAAACCGATTTAGGGTGATAATATGATAGATTACATGATTTATTTACTAGCATTTATCATCGGTTTAATTGTTGGATTATTATATAGTTATAAAAAACATGTTGAACCTTATATTTTAAAAGGTTTAGAAATTCCTGCTTTGATTATAGCTATTCTTGGATGGATTTTAGTAATTAATTTCCACTTTAATATAGTTTTATTTGCTATTGGTTTATTCCTTGTTGGTTTTGTTATTGGTGAAAGACCTGGATATGGTAGAGGTGAAACTTTAATAGGTGTAGGTGTTGGATTACTCATCCACATTATAATTAGAGTATTTTCAATGTTGTGGTAATATGGAAGACGATAAATTAACTTATATGAAAAATAATATTATCCAAAGTTTTAAATGGCAAAAAGAAGTCTTTATTCCTACTTCAAAGGAATTTGGAGTAGAAAAAGAAGTAATGGAAAAATTTTATATGGATAATTTAGATATGAGTACTTTAGAAGCTTTATTTGGTTATCTTGAAACTTCTAGAGAACTTGAATTAGAACATCGTTTCCATTATGATTTAAGAATCACTTTCTTCTGTGATGCTTTACATTTTATAGATGAAGAATCTGCAAATAAACTTAAAGCAAAATTAGCTCATGAAGTTGTAGAAGGTAAAAAATACGAAGATGTATTGAAAGAAGGGCGTGAAGAATTATATTTATTAATGAAAGATTATTTGAAATGAGGTATATAGAATGGTTTTAAATACTGTTAAAGACATTGTAAGAAAAAGCTCAATTCATGTATGTATTGTTAATTGTGGAGGATGTAATGGTTGTGATGTAGAACTAGTTGCATTATTATCTCCAAGATACGATTTAGAGCAATATGGTATTTATGTTCATAATAACCCTCGTGAAGCTGATGTTTTATTAGTTACTGGAGCTGTTACCGAACAATGGGTAACAAATCTTAAAAGAATTTATGATAAGGCTCCAGAACCAAAAATTGTTGTGGCTGTTGGAAATTGCCCTCAATCAGGTGATGTATTTGCTCAAGAAGGTGGAAAAGTTCATGCTCCAGTTTCTAATTTCATTCCTGTTGATGCAGCAATTCCAGGATGTCCTCCAAGACCAACAGAGATATTATCTGCTATCTTAGCTGTTGGTCCTGATGCTATTGCACAACGTGGGAGGGAGAAAAAATGATATTACCTATTGGTCCAATACATCCAGGATTAAAAGAACCGTTAAGACTTAAACTTCAACTTGAAGGAGAAAAAGTTATTAAAGCGGAAATAGACTATGGTTATGTTCACAGAGGAATTGAAAAGATTATGGAAGGTAAAACTTGGCAGAAATCTATTTATTTAGCTGAAAGAATCTGTGGTATTTGTTCTTATGAACACACTCAAACTTTTGCTGAAACTATAGAGAAGATTTCTGGAGTGCAAGCTCCTCCAAGAGCTCAATATTTAAGAGTAATTACTAATGAATTAGATAGGATTCAATCACATTTACTTGCTAATTCAACTTTCTTCAAAACATTAGATCATGAAGTATTGTTTATACATGTATTAGATATGAGAGAATATATAATGGATGCCATCGAGCTATTAACTGGTAATAGGGTTAATATGGGTTGGAATGTTGTCGGTGGTGTAAGAATGGATGCAGATGAATCTCATTTCAAACCAATACTCGAAAAACTTGATGTAGTTGAAGAAAGATTCCCTAGAGTTCGTGAATTATTTGCTGAAGGTCCTGCAGTAGCTTTACGTAATAAAAATGTAGGTTTAATGACTAAAAAAGAAGCAATTTTAGGTAGGGCTGTTGGTCCTATTGGAAGAGCTTCTGGAATTAAGAAAGATTATCGTCATGATCATCCTACTTATCAAGACTATTTTGACTTTAAAACAATTGTCAGAAATGAAGGGGATAATTATGCTCGTACTCTTACTAAATTTGATGAAATTCCAGAGTCTATATCTCTTATCCGTCAAGCTATTGAAAACATGCCAAAAGGAGATATTCGTACTCCTGTAAATGTTAAATCAGGATATGCAAAATGGCAAGGAGAAGCACCTCGTGGTGAAGTTGCTTATCATATTGAAACTAATGGTAATTTAATTAAGCATATTTCAATTAGAACTCCAAGTATCGCAAATATTGATTCTTGTGCTAAGTTCATGCTTAAAGATGTAGCTTCTGTTTCTGATGCTGTTTCTACTTATGCATCTGCAGATCCTTGTATTGCTTGTGCTGAAAGAGTATCTATTACTGATGAAACTGGAAAAACTGTGAATAAAGACTTTTTTGAGGTGCGCTAAATGTCTTCATTAATGTGGTATATTTATGATTTTGCTCGTAAAGCTTGGGTTGATGGTTTTGCTAATGCTAAATCTAAACCAGAAATTGTAGATATGCCTTCTAGATTTAGAAATTTCCCAGTTGTTATTAAAGAAAATTGTATAGGTTGTGGAGCTTGTACTGCTAGTTGTCCATCTCCTCATGCAATTAAACTCGTTAGGGATGAAGATACTGAAGAAGAAGAGGGAAAAACTTATCCTGTTATTAATCAATCTTCATGTATTAGATGTGGATTCTGTGCTGAAGTTTGTCCATCTGAACCTAAAACTTTAGAATGTGGTGAAAATCACTTTATATTGCCTGAATTTAATATTATTCCTTCAAGCAGACAATATGTAGTTGATGATTTTTTATGTATTAGATGTAAAAAATGTATTAAAGCTTGTCCTGTTGGAGCAATATCTGTTGTTGATGATAGGATCGTAGTTAATCAACTTAAATGTATTACTTGTGGAGATTGTGTTGATGTTTGTAAGGTTAATGGAGCTATGAAAGCAGTATATTTAGATAATATTCAGGAACAGAGAAAATTAATAGCTTTTGTAGTTGATACTTTAGAAAAATTTATTGAATCCCATAAAGATGATTTAAGAGCATTAGAACATAATAGGTTGCTTCAATATGAATACCCTGTTTCTAAATTATGGAATCCAATTTTAGAATTTATTTCTGATGAAGAAATAGCTAAAGAAATTCTTGTTAATGCAGTAACTAGACTTAAAATTAGAGTAATTGATTGGAACAGTGAGGAATGTAAAAAATGTCAGTTATGTATTCCTGATTGTCCTACTAAAGCTATTAGTTTTGATGAAAAAACTGATACAATTGTAAGAAATGAAGATAAATGTTTACGTTGTAGTATTTGTTATCAAAGTTGCTCATTCTCTGTTATTAAATATTTCTTAGCAAAATTCTCAATGGAAGTTAATGATAATAATGAGGAAGTTATTTCAATAACTGTAAAAACTTCTCCTTTAATAAGTCATATCGAGGAGGCCGTACAATGATTGATAGTTATACTAAATGTCCAAGACCATTAAGAGATTTCCATATTGAATATTCAATTGATTATAAGAAATGTCAAAATTGTAAAGATACACCTTGTTTACAATCTTGTCCAATTGATGCAATTAATATTGATAATGAAGATGGTTTTATTAAACTTAGTAGGGCTTGCTTTGGATGTGTTTTATGTAGAAAAGCTTGTCCTTATGGTGCTATTCATATAGATGGACATATGGCTCCTCCAATTAGGGAAAATGTTCCGAATATCAATATAAAATTGTGTAAAGCTTGTGGGGCTTGTGTAATGGCATGTAAAGCAGGTTCAATTCACATTAAATCTCCACATTCTGGTGATGCATACAGTGAAATTGATCCAAATTCTTGTGTACGTTGTGGTTACTGTTTCAGAGTCTGCCCAACTGATGCAATTAAGTATGGTGAACTTATTCCTAAAACTGTTAAAGGAGGAAAAGCTGTTGTTGTTAAACAAGAAAATTGTATTGGTTGTATGACCTGTACAAGAGTTTGTCCTTCTATTGGTTCAATTAATGTAGGTAGAACTAATAAATTACCTTATATTAATCCTGCTTATTGTGCTAGATGTGAAGAATGTATGCATTCTTGTCCGTCTGGAGCTATTAAATATTCATCACGTAAAAGGGCTTATGCTGAATACAGTAAATTAAAATCTGCAGATATCGTTTCAGAAATTGCAGATAAAGACATGACTCAATTATCTTTAAATTTAATTAGAGTAAATAGGGCTTTATTAAAAGTTGCAAAGTCTTTATCTTTAGAATTTGATGATTTACCTGCTGTAGAACATAGGGAAGCTGAAGTCAATGATTTAATGAAAGAAGAATTAGGTTTAGTTTTAGATTCTTCTATTGTTGTAGATAAATTAAATAAACTATTTTCCACCTATTTAATGGATAGAAAAATTAAAGTTTTAGAGAATAACTGTATAGCTTGTGGGGAATGTTTAAATGTTTGTCCAACAAATGCTATTGATTTAAATGCACCCTCTCCTATTGAAATTAATGATAACTGTGTATATTGTGCTCAATGTATAGATGTTTGTAAATTTGATGCAATCACAGGTTCTGATGATTATTTCTATAGCCGTGATCAAGGTTTATATTATGCTAGAAGTCTTTTAGATGGCGTTCGTGAAGGTGAATTAGAATTATCTTCTAAAAAATGTCAAGCTTGTGGAATTTGTGCTAAAAACTGTCCTAAAGGTGCTTTAACTTTGGAAGAAGATGAAATTCTTTATGATGCTGAAAAATGTATATACTGTAGGCAATGTCAAGCATTATGTCCTGTAGATGCTATTAAAATATATATAAGGTGATATTTTGTTTAGTGAATCATTTATTACTGATTGTGAAGGTCCATTAACTTTAAATGATAATGCTTATGAGTTATGTGACCATTTCATTGAAAATGGAGGTAATTTATTTAAAATTCTAAGTGCTTATGATGACTACTTAGCTGATGTTGTTAAATTACCAGGATATAAATCAGGTAACACATTAATTTTAATTCTTCCATTTTTAATTGCAGAAGGTATAAAAAATAAAGATTTAGTTGAATACTCTAAGAATGTTACCTTAGTTCCAGGTTCAGAATTTTTAATTAAATTTCTTAAACCTAGGATGAATAATTATATTATATCAACTAGCTATGGTCAATATATTGAAGCTGTATGTGATAATATTAACTTCTCTTTCGAAAACACATTTTATACTAATGTTGATATAGATGAGATGGTTCCAACTGATAAAGATATTGAACTTATTAATGGTTTCAAAGAAGCAATTTTAAAACATCCTGAAAATTATGTACTTATGGATGAAATTTTCTTTGAAAAAATGTCTCAAATAAGTTTTGATGAGAAACTCAATGAGGTTGAAGTAGTTGGTGGTGTAGGTAAAAAATATGCTATTTTAAAAATTATTTCAAGAGACGATATCAATATGGATAAAATATTTTATATTGGAGATAGTATTACAGATGTGGATTGTTTAAAATTTGCTAGTGCACTTAAAGGAATAAGTGTTTCTTTCAATGGTAATTCTTATCCTATTGATGTAGCAGATATAGCTATTGTATCACCAGATGCAACTGCAACTGCATTAATAGCTAGTGTATATTATCATAATCCTTCTCAAGAAAAAGTTTTCGAATTTATTAATAAATATAATGAAGTAGATGATTTAAAAGAACTCTTTAAAGAATATAAAGTAGATAAAAAAGTATTTGATGAATTCTTTAAAGTATTTGATAATAAACTACCTATTATTAAATTAATTAATAAAAATAATCGCGAAGAAATCTTAGAAGCTAGTGTCAAAATGAGAAATGTTATTCGTGGTAAAGATATTGGAGGTTTGGGTTAAATGAAAATCGAAGATACTTTTTTCGAAGCATTTAATGGAAAATACATCCGTGCTTTAATCACTGGACCAACTAAAAAAATTGTTGAACGTGCAGCATATGACTCTACTTCAACACCTAGTGCAGTTATTGGTCGTGTAGAAGCAGGTGTGGAAAAGTTTCTAGAAAAAGATGAAACTCCTGATGGTCGTTATGGAGCTATTGTTCAATACTGGCTAGATGGAGATAATAAAGAAAAATTCGCTTTTGAATTATCTTATAGGTTAAGACAAGATATTTTAGTTAAACCATTTACTAAAATTTATAATCTCACTGGTGAAAGTGATGATTATATTGAAATGATGGATATTGTAGGTCATTGTGGTGATGGTTTTGAATGGATTGTTGAAGAAGATGGTAGAAGAATGATTAATGTTCCAATAGCAGTTCCTGATTTCTTAATTGAAGAAAAATTTGCTTTAAAAGATGGAATTATGGGTGCTAACTTCTGGTATTTATGTGCAACACCTGAAGCTGTTTTAGAAGGTGGAGAAAAAATATTAGAAGCTATTGGTGAAGTTGAAGGAGCAATTACTCCATTTGATATATGTTCTGCAGCTTCAAAACCAGAAACAAACTTCCCAAAAATTGGACCAACTACTTATCATTATTATTGTCCTTCTTTAAAAGAGAAATTAGGTGAAGAATCCAAAGTTCCTGAAGGAGTAGGATTTATTCCTGAAGTTGTTATTAATGCAACTAGTGAAAATGCAATGAAAAAAGCAGTAAAAGCAGGAATAGAATCTTTAGAAGATGTTGATGGAATTGTATCTATTTCAGCTGGAAACTTCGGTGGAGCTTTAGGAGATAAAAATTATAATTTATTAGACATGTTAAAGTAGGGTTAAACTATGGAATTTGTTACTAATGATGTAAATGCAGATGTAATTGGGTTTGGTGCATTAAATGTAGATAAATTACATACTGTAGATAGTATTGCATCAGAGGATGAAGAATCTTTCATTAAAAGTTTGAAAGAAACTCCTGGTGGTTCAGCAGCTAATACTGTTATTGGTCTAGCTAAATTAGGACACTCTGTAAGTTTAATAGGAAAAATAGCTGAGGATGATGAAGGAGATTTAATAGAGCTTAATCTTGCTTTTAATGGAGTTTATACTAATAATTTAATTTATGCTCAAGAGGGCAATACTGGAAAAGTTCTAGGTTTTGTTGATGATAAAGGAGAAAGATGTCTTTATGTAGATCCTGGAGTTAATGATGATATTAAAATAGAAGAAATAAATCCATTATTTACTTATCATTGTAAAATTATGCATTATACTTCATTTGTTGGAGATTCAATTAATGCACAAATAGAACTTTTAGAAAAGTTAAATGATGAAACTCTTTTAAGCTTTGATCCAGGTGTATTATATGTTAAACGTGGAATTAAAGAGATTAAACCAATCTTAGATAAAACAGATATTCTCTTAATTAATGAATCTGAGCTTAAATTATTATTTGAAGATTATTATAAATCTATTGATAATGTAGATGAAATAACTACTAAAAAAATAGCTATGCATGTATTAGACGATGGAATTAAAATTGTTGTTGTTAAACAAGGGTCTCGTGGAGTATATGCATTAAATAGTGAAGAAGAATGCCAAGTAAATGCTTTTAAATGTGAACCTGTAGATACTACTGGAGCAGGAGATAGTTTTAATAGTGGATTTTTACATGGCTTGTTGAATGATTATACTCTCGAAGAATCTTGTAAGATTGGAAATTGGGTAGCTTCAAAATCTATTTGTGGATTTGGAATGGAAGCATTTCCTTCAAAAGAAGATTTAGAAGAGTTTTTAAATACAAAGGTGTAATTATGGATGTATCTTTTAAAAAACAGAAGAAAGCATTAGAACAAGAAGTTCTTATGAAATCTGTAGATTTAGATGATGACGTTGAAGACTTCAGTTTTGATTTAGAACAATTCGAATTTGAAGAAAACGTTATTTCAGTTTCTCCTAAATGTATTCGTTGTAATTTATGTTATAATGAATGTCCTATGGACGCAATTGAATCGTCAAATGCATTCAGAATAGCTAAGATAACTGAAAAATGTGTTAAATGTGAAATTTGTGTTCAATCCTGTCCTGTTTCAGCTATTAAAATGGTTAAAAATATGGCATTTTATAATGAAGATGAAGGACTTGAATACAGGGTAATTAATATTAGTCGGTCTCATAGAACAATTCGTATGAATAATATTTCTGTAGATTTATCTAAATGTGGTACTTGTGGAGTTCCATGTACTGAGTTCTGTCCAACAGGTGCTATTTCACCACAATTTGCAGATGAATTCGATGTTGATATAGAATTAGAAGAAGATACCTTGTATCCTAAACTTAATGATAAACTTTGTATTGGTTGTGGATCTTGTGTAAATCTTTGTGAATTTGGGGCTATTGATTTAGATAGAACTATAGGGCCATTAGTTCATGATAAACAACTTGAAATTAATCAAGATATATGTGTTAACTGTTATTTATGTGAAGAGAATTGTCCAGTTGATTCAATTAAACTTGTTAACGGTGAAGTGGTTCTAGATAATGAAACTTGTATTAGATGTGAATCTTGCAGTTATCATTGTCCAGTTGGCGCTTTAAAATTAGTGGATATTAGATAAGGGGTTATTAAATGAAAGCAAAACAATTAATGGATAACGATTTTGTATATATTAGTAAAGATGATAGTGTTGTAGAAGTTTCAAAAGCAATGGAAGAAGTTCGTAGATTTACTTGTCCTGTTGTAGATGATGATAAGAAATTAGTTGGATGGATTACTGCTTTTGAAATAACTAAAGGTTTAAGAGAAGGTGCAGAAAAAATTTCAGATATTATGAGTGCACCTGATGAGGTAGATACAGTAAATGAAAATGATCCTGCTAGAATTGCAGTTATTAAAACTGCAGATAATAGGTTTGTTACTGTACCTGTTGTAAATGATGATAATCAAGTTATGGGTATGATTCGTTCTTGTGACATTGTTGAATTATTATCTTCACTCTATGATATTAAAGTTAAAAGTATCTATTTAGCTATGCAAGATCAACTCAAAGGTGTAACTTGGGATGAACTTATGGAAGCATCAGCTAATGTTTCTACAAGAACTACTGGTAAAAAAATCACTGCTAAAGAATATGAAGCAAATATTGAAACAGCTACATTCGGTGAAGCTATTTGGGCTACTGGTGGTCTTGAAAAATTCTTTGCAGGTTTAATTGCTGTTGGAGAATTAGTTGTAGCTCGTAAAGTAGGTAGAGCTAGAAGATAAGTATTAATAACTTCCCTTATTCAATTGTGTAATCACAATTGGAACACTTTTTACTTTGAAAATGGATTACATGTCCACATTCAGGACAGGTCCATTTTTCCTTATCTTGTTCAATTATTTTTCCTATACCCATTGTCTTAATTCTTTTTGCAGATTCTAATGTATTATAATCAAATCTTTTCATATATTTCTTGCTTTGTTTTTTAATTAAAGGACAAGGGAACTGTGAACATCTTCCACAGTATTTAAAATTCTTTTTATCGTAACATGCTTTAATTTTTACATTTTAATGTTGCTTTACTTTTACCATCATCGCCCATTAAACATCCAGAGCAAGGATTTTCATATTTTTCACAAGCAAAACAATTGATTCCACATGGAGCAAGTAAATCTGCAGTCATAATTATTGCTTTGTTTTTCATTTTTATAACTTTTTTGTTAGTTAAGTAAACTTTATATATAATCTTTAAATAACTATTATTAATGTCATTTTTTGCTTCAGTTTTAGTTATTCTTTTCGTAATCATTATATGTTCTGTATGTACAGGTAGTTCTGCTAAATCAAATAATAATAATAATAAAGGTGGATATACTCAATCTACAGGTAATATTAATGTTATTGATACTAATTTTAAAGTAAGAAAAATTGAATGCCCTAAATGTTTACGTATGGTTCCTGCTAGTTCTAAATTCTGTCTTGGTTGTGGTTATAAATTAGAAAAAATAGTTAAATGTCCTAATTGTAGTAGTCCTGTTATTTCAGGTTATTCTTATTGTGCTAATTGTGGTTGTAGGCTTTCTCATTAAAAAGTATTTAATTTAGCAGTTGTTTTATCTATTCTTGAAGCTATTACTTTACTATTATTGCATTTTGCAGAAGATAAACCCTCTTCTAATTTTTTCATTTCTTTAACCATTAATGGATGGGTAAATCTTTGATTTTGGTATTTTAATTCACTGTTCATAGCTTTAACAATTTCTGTTAATTAATCTAAATCTTCTTTTTCAGCACGAGAAGATAATCTTTTCATGTCTTGAATTAACTCATTTTTATGAAGATTAAAAGCTTTTAAAGGACTTATCATTTTTATATTTTCTTTTTCAATCTTTCTAAAGTTAGTTAACTCTTTACCCATTAATGATTCGTTGTAATTAACTGGTGCAGAATATTCCTCATGAGAGCTTTCTGCAGGAATATTTGCTACATTAGCACATTTTGCTTTTAGAACTGGTCGTTTACCGTATATTACTCCAGATATTTTTGTTTTTAACATTACATTTAGAACCATATTTTGAACAGAACCAAATAGAAATCTCATAAAATTTGTTATGAAGTTCTGCAGCTTTTTTAGAATAGTCTTTGATTGGTTCATCTTCATCAGGATGTGCAAGTTTATTTCTAGCATGTACAATATCTTTAAAATCATAAAATATTGTTTTATTAATTAGTTTTATATCATAATGCATTGAATTTACACGGGCACTTTGACTAACATATTTACCATCTGATGTTTCAATTAATGATGAAAGACCTTCTGAAACACATGCTTTTTTAGCAATCATTTCAGCAGCAACACCTATCTCTTTAATAGCTTGAGGAGCTAAATCTAAAGTATTTAATCGCTCTGCTACTTCAGAGTATGAAGCTATGTTTGGAAAATCTTTCTCTAAAAAAGAACATGCATGTACAGTCATCATCGCACCTTTGTTATAATTGTGTTATAAATATAAATCTATTATGCTTAATAGATATACTTATCTTATTTGAAAATTAATATTATATTATTATGTTAAATGAAGAATTTCCTGAAATGGATATGGATAATGTAATAGCTATTCCTGTAGATGTTAATAGTTTAATGGCAGCTTATCAATTAGGTTATTTGACTGCACTAGATGAAATAGATTCAGATTACGAAGATAAACCAAATCCTGATTCTTATCGTTTAATATGTGAATCTATGGCTGTTTCTCCTGCTGATACTATTGGGAATCTTATTAATGAAATTGTTTCAAGAAAAGTTGATGAATTAATAAAGGAAAAACAAGAAAGAGATAGTTTGAAAGAATTATAAAATTCTAATATTATTAATAAACTCTTATTTTACTTTTAAAAACCTAACATTTATAAGTATATAAAACATATACATTAATAATCGCTATTTTAGCGGTTATAAAAATACTTTTTTAGGGATATTTTATCCCATGGATGTGGCCTTAAAGGCTGAACAAAGGTGTTATTATGTATAAATATATTAGAGATGCATGGAAAAACCCAGATGAGTCCTATGTTAGAGAACTCATGTGGCAAAGAGCTCCTAAATGGAGAAGACAAAAAGCTGTTCAAAGAATTGACAGACCAACTAGAATTGATAGAGCTAGAAGCTTAGGATACAGAGCTAAAAAAGGTTTTATCGTAGTAAGAACTAGAGTAAGACGTGGTGGAAGAAGGAAAACCCGTCGTTTCAATGGTCGTAAACCTAAAAGAATGGGTGTAAACAAAATTACCCAATCAAAATCTATCCAAAGAATAGCTGAAGAACGTGTTTCCAAAAAATATCCAAACATGGAAGTTTTAAACTCCTACTGGGTTTGGGCTGATGGAAAATACAAATATTACGAAGTTATCTTAGTTGACCCACAAAGTCCTTCTATTGTTAACGATCCTAAAATTAACTGGATCTGTTCTGGTAAACACAAAAACAGAGCTGTTAGGGGTTTAACCAGCGCTGGAACTAAAGGTCGTGGATTAAGATTCAAAGGTAAAGGTTCTGAACAAGCTAGAAGAAGATAATTACTCTTCTTCTTTCAATTTTTTTAAATACTGATCTTAATGATACATAATATTCGTTTTCGTGAATTTGTTTATAAAGACGAAAATCAAGAAGAATTAACTCAAGCTATTTTAAATATCTTCCCTAATGCTGAAGTAGAAGTAGAAGAAGCAGAAGGAATGATGGAAGATAAAATACTTATTTTAACTGGTCTTATTAAGAAAAAAAGACATACTAGAGATGTCATGAAAAGACTTTTATCATCTGATCAAGTATCTAAATTAGAAGAAGATTTAGATAGAAAAATGGATGAAAAAGGGAATTTGTTTTTACGTTTATCAAAAAAAGCAGCTATTGATGATGAATTAAAAATTGTTGATTCTGGAGATAGTATTCATTTAAAAGTTAAAATTGCTGCATTTCCTGCTAAAAAAGATGTGGCTATGAAACTTATTCAAGAAGCTATTAATGCTTAATTTCAATTATTCTTATTTTCAAGTAGTATGTATTTATATATTATTACTTTTATATATATCAAATAGTTCTATACCGAACGAACTTTAAATATTTTATTTGGTGATATTATGAATGCAAATGCACAAAAAATAGCTGATGGCGTATATTGGATTGGTGTTTTAGACTGGGATTTAAGAAGTTATCATGGTTATACTTTAGATGGAACCTCTTACAATGCTTATATTGTTTTTGGTGAAAAAGTAGCTATTATCGATAATGCATATCCAGGTAAAACTGCTGAAATGATGGCACGTATAGAAGATGCTTTCAAACAAGAAAATAGGGAAGTTAAAGTTGATTACATTGTACAAAACCATGTAGAAAAAGATTATAGTAGTGTTTTACCTGCTTTACATAAAAGATTTCCTGAAACTCCTATTTACTGTAGTAAAATTGCAGTTAATGCTCTTCTCAAACATTATCCTTCATTAGAAGGGGCTGAATTTGTTACTGTTGGAACTGGTGATTCATTAGATTTAGGTGGTAAAACCTTAGCATTTTTAGATGCATTCTTATTACACTGGCCAGACAGTATGTTTACATTATTAGCTGAAGACGGTATTTTATTCTCTAATGATGCATTTGGTCAACATTTATGTTTCACTAAAAGATTTGACCATGAAATACCTGAATTCGTATTAATGGATGCTACTCAAAAGTTCTTTGCTAATTTAATTACTCCACTTTCAAAATTAGTTCTTAAGAAATTTGATGAAGTAATTGAACTTGGTTTATTAGATCAAATTAAAATGATTGCTCCATCTCACGGTCAAATATGGACTGACCCTATGAAAATTATCGGTGCATATACTAACTGGGCAACTGGTGTTTGTGAAGATAAAATTACAATTATTTACGATACAATGCATTATTCTACCCAAACTATGGCTCATGAGATTGCTGAAGAGCTATTAGTGAAGGATATGATGTTGAAATGTTCTTCTTACATGAAGATGAAAGAAGTGAAATCGTTAAAAGTATCTTAACAAGTAAAGGAATTGCTGTAGGTGATCCTACTATTAATGATGTACCTTATCCAAGTATTGGGATATTATGTACTATTTAAAAGGTCTCAGATTCGATAGAACTGGACTTGAAAGAAAAGCAGTCACCTTTGGATCTATGGTAGGTAAAGGTGGAGCTCATGCAATGATTGCTGAAGATTTAGATGCTTACGGGTTCGATGTTATTGATTCACAAGAAATCGTATTCGTACCAAATGATGAAGAACAAACAGCTAGTTTCAATTTAGGTGTTAAATTAGCTCAAAAATATAAAAAACTCTAAATATAGCTTATTGCTATATTTTTTTACTTTTTTTTATTTTATTTTTATTCTTTTTAAACTCATTAATCAATTTAGTGTTATACAAAGTTCTAAATATTTTTGATATTAAATGTTTTCTTTTAACCTATTACAATAGGAGTATTTTTTGTCTAGGCAATTATGGTCTTATATTATATATTTAAACAATTAAAATAATTTAATATGTTCAATAAAAAAATTACTATTCTATTGTTAATATTGTTAATGTCTATTATTTCAATTGGATTTATTAGTGCAAGTCAATTAGACCATGCACAAATAAATTCTGATAAAGACATTTCTGTTAAAGTAAATAATCCTACGGTAATTAATGGATCATTACTCATTAATAATAAACCTGCAGAATATGCTTCAATTGATGTATATATTAATAATAAATTTGATAGTGTAATTCAAATGGATTCACAAGGTCATTTTAAATATAGTTATACTCCTAAAAATGCAGGAGATTATAATGTTGATTTTAGATATGTTCCTGCAGGTGTTAATTCTACATGTCATGTAAAGGTTAATAATTATACTATAGTTGTTCCTTCAAACATAACTGTTAAACCTTTTGAAACAGCAACAATTAATGGGACTTTATTATATAATGGTGTAGGTGTACCTAATGCTGATGTATATTTGGGTCATGGAACTAAAAAAGTTACAACTGATTCACAAGGTCATTTTAGTTATACTTTTAATAATCAAGGCATTTCATCTGGATTTTTTATTTTACGTATCTAGATAAACAGGGTAATGTTATAGCAAAATCTAATTGTGATGTAAATGTTAAAGATCCTACTCTTTATATTGAAAGTAGTGATTTAACTAAAAATTATGGTGAATCCGTTCCTTTTACTGTTAAAATAGTTGATACAGCAGGTAATCCTAAAAATAATATAGTAGTTAACTTTAAGATTAATGGAGTGACTTATAATGAAGTTACAGATTCAGAAGGATATGCTACATTAAATTTACCTGATTTAAAACCTGGAGAATATCGTATAACCACAACATGTAATGATGAGGCATCAAAAACAAATACAATTACTATTTTAAAGTCAGATATTCCTACTATAGTAAGCAGTGATATGACTAAACATTATGGTGATTCTGATGATTTTACTGTCCAAATATTAGATAATTATGGTAATCCAAAACCATTGGTTCCTGTTAATTTTAATTTTCATGGAATAATTTATCATACACATACTGATTTACATGGATATGCTCGTTATCCTACTAATTTTAATACAGGTGAATATAATATCATCACTACATGTAATAGAGTATCTGTAACTAATAAAATTACTATTTTAAATACACAAATGATGGATGTTAATCCTGATGTAAGTGTTAAAATAGGGAGTCAGCAGTAATAAATAAGTTATTATTTGAACTATTGTCATGTAATTAAAATTTATGCATGATATTAAGAAATTATTAGAGAGGATAAAAATATGAAATTTAATAAAATGGCTGTTGCTATGATGGTGTTTTTAGTATTAATAGTGTCCGTTGGAGTATTAGCAGCAGCAGATACAGCAAATGGAACACATGGTAATACGAACATACTTAGTAAAGGAGATGGATTGCATATAAGTACAGTGACTAAAAATTGTCATGAAGCAGATCCAAATGATGTTGTTTGTAAAATTACAAAAGACGGTGTTCCTTATTCAAGTCAAAATACACGTATTAGCTATGTAGTAGAAGGTATTACTATAACAGAGGGTATAGTTGCTAGTGGAGTAGATGAACCTGTTAAAGATGGTACTTTTACTATTCATATTCCTGAAAATAGGTTAGGATGGGGAGCTTACAGATACACTATAACTGTTACTGATGGTGATAATGTCGTCACTACTTCAGATTATTTTCACTGTATGTCCAGTAACCGTTCCTATACCTGAATGGCATCCACATGATGAATAAATTTTGGACTGTTTATTTAAATTGATGGGAGTATTCTCAATCACTCCTTTTTTTATTATAACTTAATTTTAAATAGTTTAATTTTTAAATTTAATTTTAGAGTTGATACTATGGACAATGATAAATTAATTATTGCATTAAAGAATAATAGCTTTCGTAAAAGTATTGGATTAGCTAATATTGATAAAAACACTCTTGATGAAGAAGTCAAAAGATTAAATTATGCTTTAGATGTTTCTGGAATTAAACTTAGTGCAGGAAAATCCAGAGTAATTTTATCTGCTCCAACTGAAAAAGAATTTGCAGATATTACTAACACTGTTGCTAAAAAAGAATTAATTGCTCAATTAATGAATGATTATGATGTATATGAGTATATTAAAGTAAAAGTTCGTTTAGATGATGAAGAAAATGCTTATATTAATCCTAATGATTTTAAAACTGTAGCAGGTAATATTTCTAGAAGAATTAAAGCTTTTACATTAAGAAATAAAGAAATTTAGAGTTTAGCTATTAAAGTTCCATAATCTCCATTTAGAATACTATTATAAGTATAGTCTAAACCTTTTTCAATAGCAGAATCTATTTCTTCTCCTAAAGCGAGGTATGCAGTTATTGCTGAAGATAAAGTACAGCCACTACCATGGAGATTTTTGGTTTCTATTATTTCTTGTTTTATTGTTTTTAAGTTTCCATTAGTAAAAATAGTATTTACTCCATCAAGATGCCCACCGGTGATTATATTGTCACAAATTAATTTTTTACAAGCTATTTCCGCATCTTCAACAGTTTTTATTTCAATTTTAGTTAATTGTTCTGCTTCTGAAATATTTGGTGTAGTTAAAATAGATTTAGGTAGTAAATATTTGTTATAAGCCTCTGCAGACTCGTTTTTAGCTAAAATTCCACCTGAAGTAGCTACCATAACTGGATCTACAATTGCTTTTAAATCATATTCTTTAATTTTATTAGCTACAAGTTTAATAATATCTTTTGAATAGAGCATTCCGGTTTTCACATATTTTATATCATTATATACATCTAAAACCGAATCAATTTGTTCGGATATGTATTCTGTTTCTACTGGATATGATGAAAAAAATTTATAAGGATTTTGAGCTGTTAAAGATGTAACAACACCTGTTCCGTAAACTCCAATTGCTTGAAATGTTTTTATATCTGCATACATTCCAGCTCCACCAGAAGGATCTACTCCTGCTATTGACATACATATCATTTAAAATTAGCTCCTTGTAACTTTAAGACGTTCACTACCATGGACAGACTCTACTTCTATTTTTAAACTTTTCAAATATTTTTTTGTTTCTGTTCCATTTCCATGAACCATTATTTCACCTAAATCTTCAGTTGTATTAACATCTAAAGCCATAAAAAGGGAATCATGAACAATAGGGTTTAATTTCTTCTTTTCAGCAGCTTTAACATGTTCAACGTAACTAATTCCACCAAATTTCATTCTAATTGTTTTTGGTTTCATTATCATCATATTGGTTCCTCCTCCTTTTGAAGGAACAATAATGAAGTCTAAAGATTTACTTGAATCAATAAGTATTTTGAGATTAGTTTTTCCTAAAAGAGGAACATCTGATGGCATTATTAATACTTTTTTAGCTTTAAGATTACAATAATCCATAGCTTGTTCAATTCCTTTATTTAGTGTAGAATTGTCATTTTCTTTAATTGTAGTTAAATTAAGTTTTTTTCCATATTCTAACACTTCTGGATCTCTACTAATGATGACTACTTTATCAACATGTTGTTTTAAAACAGAGGATACGTCTTTAAGCATAGCTTTTAAAAGATTTTTCCTCTCTGTAGAGGTTAAAAAAGGAGATAATCTACTTTTAGCATTTTCAAATGTATTAACTGGAATTATTGCGTAAATATCATCCATTTTAACATCTCTAATAAGTTTTAGCTATTAATGCAATGTAATTAGCTCTTTCTTCTCCAGTAATACATGTCGCATCTTCATCAAGCTCTTCATAAATACCTAAAATATCGTAATCAACAATTTCTTCAATTTCTTGACCACATTCGGTATCTCCACACCAATTAAATGCAACAACATTTCCTTCTTCAATTAATTTAGGAATTTCTTCTAAATCATCTGAGAATTTGAATTTATCTTCTTGATTATTCCATGCATTATTGTATAATTTTTCATCCATATCTTCTAAAACATCAATAACATTGTTTAAAAGGTTATCATCAAGTTCTAAATCAATTTTTTCTAAAGTATCACGTCTTGTAATAATTGTTTTGTTATTTTTTAAATCACGTGGTCCAAGTTCTAATTTAATAGGAGTTCCTTTAAGTTCCCAATCATAGAACTTTTTACCAGGTCTTATATCTCTATCATCGATATTTACTCTAAGGTCACGTGCTTCGAATAACTTTTTAAGTTCATCACATTTAGCAATAACTTCTTCTTTACCTTCTTTAAATAAAATAGGAATAATTGTAATTTGTTTTGGTGAAACGACTGGAGGAAGACGTAAACCTTTTTCGTCTCCATGTAATCCTATTAATGCTGCAATAACACGATCTGATAAACCAGCACATGTTTGATATACATATTCATGTTCTCCTTCTTTGTTTTCAAATTGGATATCGAATGTTTTTGCAAAGGTGGTTCCTAAATTGTGAACAGTACCTATTTGTAATGTTTTTCCATCAGGCATAATTGTATCAAATGCCATAGTATAATCTGCACCTGGGAATTTGTCCCATTCTGGTCTTTTACAGATTAAAAATGGAATTCCTAAACAATCAAAGAAGTTTTTATAGATTTCCATGAAAGTTTCGACTTGTTCGGCTGCTTCTTCTTTTGTTGCATGAGCAGTGTGTGCTTCTTTAAAAGTAGTAATTTCTCTTACTCTTATAAGAGGTCTAGTATGTTTAGTTTCATATCTGAATGTATTAACGATTTGATAGTACTTCATTGGTAAATCAATGTGTGATCTAATCCATAAAGCATACATTGGATACATTGCAGTTTCACTAGTTGGTCTTAAAGCTAAACATTCATTTAAGTCTTTTTGACCACCTTTAGTAACCCAATATACTTCATCTTCAAATCCTTTAACATGTAATCCTTCTTTAGCTAATTCTGCTTCTGGTATTAATAAAGGGAATAAAGTTTCTTCACACTCTTCATCTAAGAATTCTCTTAAGATTTCTAAAGTATATTTTCTTATTTGGAATCCATAAGGCATCCAGATGCTCATTCCTTTAATAGGGTATCTTGCATCTGTTATGTTTACTTCTTCTGAAATATCATGAAACCATTCACTAAAATTTTCCACCGTATCACCATTATTATATTTAATAAATTAAATTTGTTTTTTAAATTATTAAAAGTTAACATTTTAAATTTTATCTTTTCTTCTTTCTTTTGATATTGATTTTTAATTTATTTCTAAATAGTAGTTTAATTCATTCATGCTTTATTATTTTTGGTATTTTAATTTATTTTTAGCTTTTTAATTTAGTCTGCTTTTGTTTATATTCCTTGTTCAGATGAAAATTAGAAATAATTACTTAGGAGTATATATTTAAATTTTTAATTACCTTTAATTCTTTAAAACATTCTATTTTTTCTGATTTTAAGGACAAATTTTAATGAAGCATTGTATTAATAAATCATAACTTATTTTATTAATAGAAAACATATATTAAAACATAATATTTTAATAGAATGGAGAATGTTGTGATTTAAAATGAATGCTAAGAAAGTTCAAATGCCAAGGGAAGTCTATACTGGTCCTGATGTTACTTTAGAAGCAGGGGATATTTGTAATAGTCTTCACTTAGAAGGAAAGGTATTAATTGTTGCTGGACCTCATACATTTAATGTTTGTGGTGAACAATTAATTGATAGTTTAGCCGAAAAAGGTTTCAAGTCTGATGTATTAAAAATCAAAGGATTATCAATGGAAACCGTTAAAGCTGTAGAAGATAGTATACCTGATAGAGGATTTGTTTTAGGAGTAGGTGGTGGAAGAGTTATTGATATAGCTAAATTAGCATCTACAAATAAAGAAGTTTACTTTTTATCAGTTCCAACAACAGCTTCTCACGATGGTATGGCATCACCAATGGCATCTATTAAAGTCGATGATGGATCAGTTTCTATGAAAGCACAATCTCCTTATGCTGTAATTGCTGATTCAAATATTATTATGAATTCTCCTTTTGAATTAATGTCTTCAGGATGTGCAGATTTAATTTCTAATCATACAGCTATTAAAGATTGGCAATTAGCCCATCGTTTAAAAAATGAACGTTATAGTGAATCTGCAGTTGCATTAAGTGAAATCTCTGCGAAATTCATTACAGATTATGCGGACAGTATTAAACCAGGTATTGAAAAGAGTGCTCGTTTAGTTGTTAAAACATTATTCTGTTCTGGATTAGCTATTTCCATTGCAGGTTCTTCACGTCCAGCAAGTGGTTCTGAACACTTATTCTCTCATGCTTTAGATAAAATACTTGATAAACCTAAATTACATGGAGCACAATGTGGTATTGGAACTATTTTGATGATGGCATTATATGGGGATGATTGGAAATTTATCCGTGATTCTCTTAAAGCAGTTCAAGCTCCTGTAACTGCAAAAGAATTAGGTGTATCTGAAGATATAATTATTGAAGCATTAACAACTGCTCATACAATAAGGCCTGATCGTTATACTATTTTAGGTGAGAATGGAATATCTAAAGATGCAGCTTATGATTTAGCTCATGAAACTGAGGTGATTTAAATGATTACTTTAATAGGTAAAGAGTTAGCTAAAAAAGGTTTAAGTTTTATTTATTATGGTCCTGAAGAAGAATGTGAGTCTTGTAGATTTAAAGCATCTTGTATTGGAAATCTTGAAGAAAATAGGAAATATACTATTACTGAAGTTCGTGATAACGAGCAAAAATGTCCTATTCACGAATCTGAGAAAGTTGTTCCAGTAACTATTGAAAGAGCTGACATTGAGATTTTAACTAATTCTAAAAGTGTCTTTGAAGGTTCAACCTTTACCTTTGAGGCTCCTGATTGTAGTGATGATTGTAAATTTTATGATGAATGTTTGCCTGAAGGTTTAATTGATGGTGATAAATGTACTGTTATTAAAAATAATGGAAAACATGATGGTGAATGTAAAAAAGGTTATAAACTTACTAAATTAATTTTAGGTTTTTAGGTGTTATTAATGATTAATCTTAAAAGAGATGCAGGATATAAAGCAGCAGAATATGTTAAAGATGGAGATGTTTTAGGGCTTGGAACCGGTTCTACAACTCATTATTTCATTGAAGCTGTTGGTAAACGAATAGCTGAAGAAGGAATTAAAGTTATGGGGATTCCTACTTCTTTCCAATCATTATTACTTGCTAAAAAAGCTAATATTCCAATTACTAGCTTAGAAGAGCATGATATTGATTTAGCAGTAGATGGTGCAGATGAAATTGATCCAGATTTAAATCTTATTAAAGGTGGTGGAGCAGCTCATACTTTAGAAAAAATCGTTGATTACTCTGCTAAAAAATTAATTATTATTGCTGATGAATCTAAAGAAGTTGAATCTTTAGGTGCTTTTCCTGTTCCTGTTGAAGTTATTCCACAGTCTTCTAGAGTAGTTATGAAAGCTTTAGAAGATATGGGTGCAAAACCTGAAATTCGAATGGCTGAACGTAAAGATGGACCTATAATAACTGATAACGGAAATTTTATTATTGATGCTAAATTTGATGAAATTGAAAGTCCATTACACTTAGAAATTGATTTAAATACTATTCCTGGTGTAGTTGAAAATGGTATCTTTACTGAAATGGTTGATAAAGTTATTTTAGGAACTAAAGATGGAATTAAAGAATTATAAGGTGATTATATGTCTATATTAGACCGTCTTCCACCAAGTTATAGGGAAAAATTTAACAAAGTATTAATCCTTATAGGTGCATTAATTATTATTTATGCAGTATTATGGATTGGTGCTGAATTAAAAGTTATTCCAGTTATAATCTTTGCTATTTTCCCACAAATAGTATTATTATGCATTGGAATATTTATTGTTTATATGGCTTATACAAATAAAAAGAAATATTATTAATTTCTTTTTAACTTTTTTTTATTAAACATTTTTCCAATGCATCCATTTTTTTAAAGGCTTATTCAATAAGAATACTCCTATTCCACCAATTCCTGCTATTATTGCAAACATCAAAAAGAATTCTCTAAATCCTGGTATTGGTATGATATTAAATATCATAGGTATTGTTGCATCTGAAGGATCTGGATAATATGAAGATAGAATTCCTGCAATAAACATGAAACTGCATAAGATACAAACCATGCTCCCATTATTAAGGATACGAACTTTTTAGGAGATAATATTCTAACAAGAGATTGGGAATGTGGAACAAAACTTAACTCTGATATTGATATAATGAGTAAATAAATACGATCCAAAGTAAATGAACTTTATCTATACCATAATCAATTAAAGCACCTGAAATACATAGGATTAAAAAACCTACATCCAATATTATTAAACCTATTCCTGTTTTAATAGCTATTGAAAGGTATATTCCTTTTTTTCTAAATAAGAAAATACTGCCAATGATATTGGGGCAAATAAAACAACGAATAAAGGATTTAAAGTTTGAAATACTTCTGGTTGGATGGTTATTGCACCAGTACTAAACATAACATGCTCTTCTATAAAGAAGGTTAAAGAAATTCCTATTTGTTCAAATATTGTGAAAAAGAAAATTCCAAAGAAAATAGTGATAAATAAAGCTATCAATCTATCTTTTTCTATTTTTGTTAATTTTCCTGTAATTATTTCTTTTTTCTCATCTTCACTAAGTTTGGACAATTTATTTTTAATTTTAATACTTTCTTCAGTGTCAGATGCTAAATCTACATCTTGTTTACCATATTTTTTCATTATTTCGTAATTTAAATCATCGTCAGTTACTTTTTTATCAACTAAAGCGTTTGGAATTTTTCCAAATACTTTTCCTTGATCATCGACTAAATATCTATTTTTAACAAGAATAAATATAATCAAAGTTATTAACATAATTATTGAAGAGATTAAAAATCCTATTTTAAAATATTCTGGAGTTTCACCAACAATAGAACCAATTATTAAGGGAGCAAATAATCCTCCAAAGTTTAATATGGTATAGAACATGGTAAATGCTGCATTTAATTTATCTTCTTTATTAACATATAGATTTTTAATCATAGAGGCATTATTTGGTTTAAAAAAACCATTACCTATAATCATAATAGTTAAACCTATTATAAAGAGTATTTCTTGAGTACTAAATATAAACCATCCATGTTCTTGTAGTGATCCTGCATATAATGAAGCAGAACCT
>JAKSUH010000039.1 GCA_024413395.1 archaeon | reverse complement strand
TTTTTCACTTTTTCATATTAAATCCTATATATTTATATATTTATATATTTTTAATGTCAAATATTAATACACTTAATTAAATTAAAAGGATTATGTATATGATTAAAAAATTAATAATTTTAATATCTATAATTTTACTAGGTCTTTTAGTGATTGGCGGAGTTTCTGCTGATGAAATTATTGGTGGTGCTGAGGGTCCTGCTCAAACTCCAGCAGGTGATACTCCAATTCCTGATAATCCTGTAGTTGCTCCTCCAGTAAATGATGATAATAATGGTTCAGATAGTAGAGATTTAGCAATTGCAAGGTTAGCTCCTCGAACAGGTGTTAGTTTGATAATGCCTATCGTACTTTCAAGTGCTGCTAATCAAGAACTTACAAATGATTCTCAATTGTCCTCTTCTACTAGTCATTCTCAAGTTAATACAGGTAGTCAAGCTGCTGGTAATCCTGTTGTAGCATTAATTTTGGCTTTAGGTATTATACCATTAATTAGACTTAGAAAATAGCTTTTTGAACTTTTAATATGTGATTTTTAAAATCATATATTTTTTCTTATTTTTTTAAAATTTATTAATAACAATAATTAAATTACTAATTATGTATAATCAGATTCTAATGACTGTTGAGTATATTAAAGCAGGAGATTTTCCTGCAATTTTTCAAGAAAAAGGTCAATTTTATGGAGCTGATTATGAAATAATGGAAAACCATTTTTTCACTAAAGACTTTTTTCACATGTTTTAGAAGATATTAATAAATATGCTGCTGATAAATTAGTTACACGAGGCAGAATTTGGTATTTAACTCAAAAAGATAAACCTAAGAAAGTTTATATATTTAACATTGAATTTGAAGATACACATGCTTTAACTTTTTTAGAAGATGTTAGATTAGATTTAAAATATTATTTGGATAATCATAATTATTTAACTTATGAAAAAAGAGAAAATGCTACTTTTTGGGTTCATGATTTAGAATTACAAAATGGATTTTAATTAAGGAATAATAAAATGGCTAATGAAGATAAAAAAGATTTCAATGCAATGTTATATGATAATAAAGGAATGCCAAAAATAGAGATTGTAACTAATGAAAATACAATAAAAAGATATGGTGGTGAGAGAATGTATTTTGCACCTCCACTATATTATGATAAGCTAATGAAAAGTATTCCAGAAGGAAAAATAATAACTACAAAAGAAATTAGGGAATATTTTGCTAAAGAAAATGATGCAGATTTCACTGATCCTATGACTGCTGGAATTTTTATCAATATTGTTGCATGGGCTAGTTATCAAAGAACAGAGGATAAAACTCCTTTTTGGAGAACATTGAAATCAAAGGGTGAATTAAATTCTAAATATCCTGAAGCCATTGAATTTCAAAAATCAAAATTAGAAGAAGAAGGATATGAAATAATTACAAAAGGACGTAAAAACATTAAATATTATGTAAAAGATTATGAAAAATCTTTATTTAAAATTTAACTATTTTTCTTAACATTTTTTCCAAATTTACTTTGTAATAATTCATATATACTTCCAAATAATACTAAAACAGGAATAGTTTCTAATCTTCCCATCCACATTTGTATAATAAATGCAATCTTTATTAAAATTGGTGAAGTATTATTAATTACTCCAGTAGTTAAACCAGTTCCACTTTGAGCAGAAATAGTATCAAATAATGCATTTAATGGATTACAACCATATATTAACATTAAAAACCATACTGTAATTATTATTATAAAATTTAAAAGTATAAACAAAGTTACTCCTTTTATTTCACTCTCTTTAATTACTTTTTTAGAAACATGAACTAAATTAATTGCATTAGCAGGTTTTAAAAATGTTCTAATATAATTTGCTAATGCTTTTAATAGAATCAATACTCTAATTAATTTTAAACCACCTGCAGTTGAACCAGATGAACCTCCAATCATCATTAAAAGGAATAATAATGCAATTGATATGGAATGCCAAGATAATACTTCTGGTGTTGTTGCAATATTTGATCCAGTTGTTGTAATCGCGGATACAGCATGGAAAAGTATATTAATTGGAAAACTAAAGCTAGCTAAATAAATTATTAATGTGACAAGAGTTATAAGCAAAATTAAAAACTTAAATTGGATATCTTGTAATAATGATTTTCCTTTTGATTCAATTAAAACGAAAATGGACTGAAAAACTTAATGCACTTAAAACCATTAGAATCATTGTGATGATATAAACAGGATAACTATTATAATAACCAATATTTGCATTTTTAATTGACATTCCACCTGTAGCAAATGATGTGAATGTTATATTTATAGCATCAAATAAAGGAACTCCTACGATGAGATATGCAATAATACCCAAACCTGTGATAATTAAATAGATTATCATAATTTTTTCCATAGTATTTCTTATACTTGGTCTTAATCTTTCATCTCTAGCTTCTGATAAATATAATTTAAGTGTAGAACCTCCAGATTTAACAAAAATAGAAATACAAATAACCACAATTCCTAAACCACCAACCCACTGTTCTAAACTTCTTAAAAATAAAATTGAATAAGGTAATGATTCTACATTAGTAAACATTGTTAAACCAGTTCCTGTCCATGCAGACATATTTTCAAAGTAACCATTTATAAAACTAACATCTACTGCTATCATCATAATTAAAGTTCCTATTAATGCAGCCCATAACCAAGTTAAAGCAGAAATAAGTAAAGCATGTTTTATATGTAAACTTATTGGTTGTTTAAAAATATGTACTAATAAAGTTCCAATTCCTATTGAAAAAAAGCTAGGTATTATAAATGCTAAATAAAGATTTTCTTTAAAGATTGCAACAAAAATTAAAGGTATTAGAAATACAACACCTAAAACCCTCATTATTCTACCTAAATAATTAGCAATCAATTCAAAATCTCTTTGCATCATAAATTTCATAAGAATACATTCCTTTATAATTGTAATAATTAATTAAATAATCTACTTAAAAAATTTTCGTTTTTATAACTAATTATTGATTTAAAAAATAAGAAAAATACTTTACTAAGTAAAAGATAATTTTCATCATGGTTGAATTATCATACATTAACCCACTTTCTTCTGAAGGTAAAAAAATTGTTCAAGAATATGGGGATTTAGACAAGCTTATTCATGAAAATGATGAACTAGTTGGAAAGATTATGCATACACATAATCAAAAAATGTCTAATGAGAAACTTATTCCTAAATCAATTAAGGATTTAGCTATTAAAAGAATGTTATGGGCTATTGAGAAAAAACATAATAAAAATTATACTCAAAGAGAGTTTCAGTACTTTTTTAATACTGAAATCCATAAAGAAGATGTCATAACATTCCATATCTTAGCTCAAGCTATTGCATTTAATTTTAATTTAACTTCAAGAGAAACTAGACTTTTCATTGAATCTCAAGGAATTCTAATTCAAGAAAGATTAGCTAAAATGTCTCTAGGTATAAGAGAAAAAATTGTAGATGATATTTTAACAGATATTAGGGTAGATGGAGCTATTCATTGGAAAGATTTAAAAGATATTTTCTCAACTAAAAAAATATCTCTTAGAGACCTTTATATTAGTAACGGAGAACTTATTTTAGATAGGGATGAATTTTTATATCTTTATGAAGATGAATTTACTACTAGAGATCCTGAAACAATGTATGATATTTTAGTTGGTGAAACAGTTAAAGAACAGATATTATCTAGTCTTATAATGCAAAAAACAGAAGAATACCTTAAAAAAATTAAAGAAATGAGTAGGATTATTGAAATTCACCCTATAATAACTCAAATTGGAGAAGAGTTAAAAGAATTTATACCTCAAGAGATATCTAAATATTCTGCTTTTTATGGTGGAAGTGGAGGAATTTATGGTTCTGTTAAAGGTGGAAAATTAATTCCTGAAGCATTTCCTCCTTGTATAGCTAATGTAGTTCAAGGGGTATCTTCTGGTGGTCGTAATGATGCAATTGTACTTCTTTTAACATCATTTGCTTCTTATGCTCGTTTATATCCAAGAATATTTTCATCAGAAGAACAAATAAAAGTTTCAGATATGGACCCAGATTTAACTATTACTCAAAATGAAATTTTACCTTTAATTTTTGAAGCAGCAGATAATTGTACTCCTCCATTATTTAATGATCAGCCTCAAGAAAAGATTAATATTATTTCTAAATTAGGTTTTGGTATGCATAGTGAAGTAGATATTGAACATGAAGGTGAGACTAAATGGTACACTCCTATGAGTTGTGAAAAAATTAAAATTCATCTTCCTCAATTATGTAAACCAGATGGTTCTTGTAAGGGACTAAACAATCCTTTAAGTTGTTATGGTCGTAAAAAGTTTCAAATTGATAGAAAAGCAAAACAAGATGAATCTAAAGAATAACGTCGTAATAATCAGTTAAAATTTTACTTTCCCACATATTATAATTAAACATTTCTTCTCTTTCAAATCTTTCTGCTAAAATCTCAATATTCCTTTTTTCTTCGTCAATTTCATTTTTTATACAGAAATCACTAACAATATCTGGGGTATATTCTGAAGGATCATCTTCTTTAAAATCTAAATATAATTCATATTCTTCATCAGAAAAAAGTTCTTCAGGAGTTACAGCTTCTTCAAATGCTTCTATAGTGAATAATTTAATATGAGTCATATCTAACATAGCTATATTATTTGGACATACACCAACACCTTCTAAAATACCTTTTTCTAAATTTAAAATAGTATATCCTGACCTTTGTGAAGGTTTCCATTTATCATATGCAAATTTAACTATATCTTGAGCACTTAAATTTTCAAGAATTACTTTTAAATGAGTATCACTTATTACTTCGATTTGTTCCATGATATTAATTTATTTTTATTCACATAAACATATTTGCACATATAAATAATAATTAAATACTTTAAAAAATACAATATTATTAATGTTTCAAAGAGCTACAATGAAAGAACGTAGGCAGTACTATCGTGAAGAATGGTCTCCTGATGATTTACCAGATTTCATTAAAGAAGGTATAATGTATCGTGAATTTGGTTTTGACCATAATGGAAATGGACCTAATGATAGATATAAAATCTTTAAAAGTAAAGAATCTTTAGGTAAATTTTTACGATATAAAGCTCCTTTTGCTTCTTATATCTCTGTAGCTTTCTATAAAAATCCTAAAAGAAGACAAGATTGGTTAAAAGCAGAATATATTTTTGATGTAGATGCAAAGGATATTCCAATTAGATCTTGTCAGTGTGATGGTGTATGTGAAACATGTTTAGGTGAAGCTTTAGAAATTGTAAATACATTAATTGATACATTACAAAGTGATTTAGGATTAAAAAATATTCATTTGATATATTCTGGTCGTGGTTACCATATACGTATCTTAGATGAAGCTATGATGACTTCTGGAAGTGAATTACGTTCTGAAGTTTTAAAATATGCTGCAGGTGCAGAAGTACCTAAATCAAAGTTTTCTGGAAATAATAGAACATATGATTTTCCTCATTTTATTATTCCAGTAGGATATCCTAAACTATTTACAGATAAAGTTAAATATAATATATTGCATTTAGTAGGAAATGAAAATATAGATGGGTTTAACCCTAAATTAATGAAAGATGTGATGGAACATAGACATCTTCTTGAAAATAACCAATGGGGAGAATTTAAAAATAAAATAGGTCCTAGAAGATATACTACTTTAGTAAATTCTATGGCAAGGGTTAATTTGTCTACAATCGATGCAAAAGTTTCTATCGATTTAAAAAGGATTTTAAGATTACCTTCTTCGTTACATTCAAAGGTATCTATGAAATGTGTTGAAGTTAAAACTAGGGAAACATTTGATCCTTTAAAAGAGGCTGTTCCGAAATTTGTTTATGAAAGAAAGGGTTAAGATAATATGGATAATGTATTAAGAAATATTTTAGCAAAAAATCCGTTATTTAAACCAGTTAAAGAAGATGATTATACATTCATTCCAAGATATTTAGGTTTAATAGCTAATGGTGTAGCAATTTTTCATGTAAATTGGGTTTATATTACAGAAGAAGAATTAATATTTTTTTCAGAACAAATTAAAGATCATCCAATAGCTTCTGTAACTTTAAATAATTTAGATTCTTTAATGATTGTTACAGAAAACGGTATAAAAGAAGTATTATAAAATAAAAAAAGGAGGATTGTTTAAAGTAAACCTTCCTCAGTGAGTATTTCTTTCATATGTGCAGTATATTCAAGTAAAAGATCTTGAGTAGGGCCTTTACGTTCTGCATTACTGGATTTACTTTCAGCAATTTGATAAGCTAAAGTAAAAACATTGTCTCTTGCTAAACTTGATGCAACTTTAGTTTTTATACTATCAATATTATCTGCAATGGATAAAACAACTTTAGCATTTTTAGATAAGAATCCACTTTTACGGGTGTAAGCTATAATCATAAACCTTCGTGTTCCAAGCATGCAAATATATTTTTCTATAGAAGCAGCAGTTGGTCTTTCATAAATGAAATCACAATATTTTTCTTTATCCCATTTTCTTTCCATAATTTCAAGTAATTCACTTATTTCCATGTCTCTATTGATTTTGATAACTTCTCTTCCGATTATTTTATCACATCCATAAATCTATTCTTAATTTGTATAGGTGTAAAAGGGATAATAGGTGCTTTACTATTTCCTGCTTTTACATTATAGTTTATGAAAGTAAGTTCGTTTTTATTTAAAACGTCTTTAAAGTCTATATCTTCCAAATTATAGCTATTTTCAAATCCTACACCTTTAGCTATTTCTTTTAAATCTAAATTTTTAGCATAAGTTTCCTGATTACCTGTTGAACCATATGCTTCATTATTTATAACAATCCATACTAAATTATCTGGATGTTGAGAAAATATAGTAGCGATTGAGCCTAAATTCATTAAAAATGCTCCATCACCATCAATTATAACAATTTTTTTATCAGGTTTTGAAATTGCTAAACCTAAAGCTATTGAAGAAACTAAACCCATGGATCCTATCATATAGAAGTTTTCATCTCTATCTTTAATATCATACAATTCTCTAGAAGGAAAGCCAATATTACAAATAACTAACTCATCATCTATATTTTTAATAATATTTTCAATTGCATCTCTTCTTTGCATAATATCACCAATACTTAATCTCTAAAAGAATAGATATAGGTAATTTTTCTTCTAAAGATGTTTTCCAAGCATTTTTAACATTTTCATAAGCTTCTTCAGGTGTTGTAGGTTTAAAATAAGTATAATTACATGCAGTTAATATTTCTGTAGTAGATTTACCCATAGGGACTTGTCCACAAATACCTTCTCCTTCTGTTCCTCTGTGGCTCATTATCATAACAAGTGGCATTTCATAAAGTTCTGTTAATGATTTTAAAGCATTTATACAGTTTCCTAATCCTGAATTTTGCATTAATATAGCTACTTTTTTACCAGCTAAATAAGCTCCAGCTAATATTCCAATACCTTCTTCTTCTCTAGTTACTGGAATATGGGTTATTTCATCATCGTTATTAATTAAGTTTAATAATTCGGTTAAGTTAACACATGGAACACTCACTATAAAGTCAATTCCTGAATCTTTTAAACCATTAAAAATAGCTTCTGTACTATTCATATAAGTAAATATATTTTTATTTATATTTAAAATAACGGATTTAATTTTATAAAAACTTTTTAATTCTTATAATTTATAGAAAGTTATTTAATAAAGATTTAAAATATATTTTAATATGTTAAAAAACTTAGCTATTTCACCTCAAACTGAAAGAATTCTAAATAAATCATTAGATGAAGAGATTTGTGTTGAAGATGCTAAATATTTGATGAATTTAAAAGGCAGTGAAATTTATCCTTTATTATCTGTAGCGGATAAATTAAGAGAAGAAATAGTTGGAAATGATGTTACTTTTATAAATAACTGCAATATTAATTTTACAAACATTTGTACAGTTCGTTGTGGATTTTGTGCTTTTGGTCGTGATGTAGGAGATAAAGATGCTTATATTTTAGATGATGAAGCTATTTTATCAAAAGTTAGATATGCAGCTAGTCGTAATGTTCGTGAATTTACTTTAATGGGAGGAGTACTTCCAGATGCAGATATAGAATATTATGAACATTTACTTACTTTATTAAAATCTGAATTTCCAAAAATAGATATCCATGGTTTTTCACCTACAATGATTAATGATGCTAGTAAAATTTCAGAAATAGAAATTGAAGATGCATTCAAACGATTAAAAAATGCAGGATTAGATACTTTACCTGGAACTGCTGCTGAAATATTAGTTGATAGAACTAGAGAGATTATTTGTCCACAAAAGGTTTCAACTCAAGAATGGATTGATATAATCAAAATAGCTCAAGAATGTGGATGTAAAGGTTCAGCTACTATGATGTATGGTCATGTAGAAACATTAGATGAACGTGTAGAACATTTAGATATATTAAGACAAATCCAAAAAGATACAGGTGGTTTTACAGAGTTCATTCCAATGACTTTTATGCCTGTTTATTCTCCAATATTCTTACAAGGTCAAAGAGATTTTGGTGCTACTGGTGTTGATGATTTAAAACTTTATGCTGTATCTAGATTAATGTTTAAAGATTTAATTCCAAATATTCAAGTTTCTTGGGTAAAAATGGGCTTTAAATTTGCACAGGTTTCTCTTTTAGCAGGAACTAATGATTTAGGTGGGACTTTAGGTGGAGATGAATTATCTGAAGCTAGTGGTGCTCCTGATGGTGTAGATGTTGAAATTTCAAAATTATGTTCTTTAATACAAGATTTAGGAAGAAACCCAATTGAAAGAAACTCTACTTATACAGAGTTTTATCCGGTGATATAAGTGAAACTAATTGTTTTTGATGGTTTAGACGGTTGTGGAAAAGATACTCAAGCTAAAATAGTTTATGAACATTATGCTAAACAAGGTAAAAATGTTGTTTTAAGATCTCATCCTTCTAAAGATAATTTCTTTGGCCGTCAATCAAAAGCAGCACTTGAAAGAACAGGTAAAGTAAATAAAGCACTAGCTACTGTATTTTTTGGTGCAGATGCTATTCGTTCTGTTATTAAATATTCTCATAAAAAGGATATTGATATTTTAATTTTTTCTAGATATGTTTTAGCTGTAATGTATTTACCTAGTTCTATAAAAGAACCAGTTTATAAATTTGTTTGTAAGGTTTTACCAGTTTCTAAATATATGTTTTTCTTAGATATTTCTCCTGAAGTTTCTTTAAAAAGAATTAGATCAAGAAATGAAAAAGAAGAAATGTTTGAAAATAAAGAAGCTATGATAGAATGCCGTCAAAAAGCTGAGAGTGTATTATATAATTGGAATGTTATTAATGCAGATGGAACTCCAGATGAAATCGCAGCTGAAATTTCTTCTATTTTAGAAGACTGATAACATGGGTAAGATAAAAAATTTTATTAAAAATGAACCTGTTTTAGCTATAGCTTCTATTTTAGCTATTATTACTTGTTTTTTCGTGCCTCCTTCCTTAAATTATTTAAGTTATATTAATTGGATTACTCTTATAATTCTTTTAATTATGATGATAATTGTTGAAACTCTTAAATTAATGGGTTTATTTGATTATATTATTAATAAATTATTAAATTTAGTTAAAACTATTAGGGGACTTATATTAGTTCTAGTTTTCACTTCATTTTTTCGCTTCTATGGTTATTACTAATGATATTACATTAATTCTATTGTTCCTTTAGCTATTTTGATTTTTAAAAGGGTTGAAAGAGAAGATTTGACTATTATAACTTTAGTTTTACAAACTATTGCTGTAAATATGGGTAGTATGATTATTTCAATAGGTTCTCCTCATAATATTTTACTATTTACTTTATCTGGTGTGTCTGTTGTTGAATTTGTTATGTTATTACTTCCTTATTTTCTAGTATCTTTCATTTTCTTACTTGTGATATGTTTAGCGATTCCATCAGAGAAGTTACATTTAAAGGTTCGACATAACTATGAAGTTGATAAATCTAATTTTATTAAGCGTGTTTTTACTGGGGTAGATTATCTTTTACTTGTTACTTTTGTTGCATTTTTCATTTTTAATTGGTAATTTACAAAATATTCCTGCTATTTCAAATGCTCTAAAACAGGTTATTGTAAATAATGAAGTTATTTGTGGTATTTTACTTTCTCAAGTTGTTTCTAATGTTCCATCTGGAATGATGTTATGTGGTTTTAGTACTAATTATGATGCAATTATCATTGGAATTAATCTTGGAGGTTTAGGTTCTCTTATTGCTTCAATGGCTAATTTAATTACTTATATAGTGTTTGTAAAAGAATATAATCATCTTAAATTTAAATTCTTATTAAAATTTACAATTTTAAATGTAGTTTTATTAATTATTTTGTTTATTGTTCATTTGTTACT
>JAKSUH010000038.1 GCA_024413395.1 archaeon | reverse complement strand
TAAAATAGCTATAAAAAACCATTTTTCTTTTGTTATTTTATAAAAATCCACACTTAATACCCGTTTCATTTAATTCACTCCATTAAATTCAAGTAAAACTCTTCAAGATTAATCTTTTCATTAGAACATCTTAGTAATTTACAATCAAATTCGTTTAATTGCATTACAAAATCAGTTATAGTAACATCTTCATAAATTCTTGCAGAATTATCTCCAGTTATTATGTAATTCCAATTATTCTTTAATAAAAAGTCTTCAAGAGAATTTATATTAGACACTTCCACATTTAAGAACCCTTGAGATAAATTTTGTAATTCTTCATTTGTCATAGTCTTTACAATAAGACCATCATTAATAAAAATATAATCAGTACAAAATTTTGTCATTTCTTCAAGAATATGGCTAGATATAAAAAATGTAGTCCCATATTCTTTATTTAATTTTAAAATAAGATTACGTAAATCAATTATTCCTTTTGGATCTAAACCGTTTATTGGTTCATCTAAAATTAGTAACTCGGGATTACCCACTAACATCATAGCAATTGCAAGCTTTTGTTTCATTCCTAAAGAAAACTTTTTAACTTTTTTTGTTCCGGTGCCTTCTAATCCAACCAAATTAAGCAATTCATCAATTCTATCAAAATTTTCTTCACCGCAAATTTTAAATTGTTGCACCATATTTTCTTAGCATTCATCTCACTATATAATGCAGGAGATTCAATTAATGCTGCAATAGAAAGAGACCCAATAGACTCTTTATTATTTGTTATATCTTGTCCAAAAATAGTAATTTTACCTTCATTAGCTTTTTGAAGAGAAGAGAGTATTCTCATAAGAGTAGTTTTTCCAGCTCCATTTTTACCAATGAAACCACAAATAGAATGAGTAGGAACGACTAAATCAATTCCATTAAGCACATACTCTTTACCATACTTCTTTTTTACTCCCTTTATTTCAATTGCATTCATATTAACTCCTAATTAATATAAATTATAATTTAGTTTCTAAAATTTTTGTTGCTGATGCTACCATTTTAAGACAAATTTCTGAGAATAGATTATTTTCAATAGCATATTTCATTCCATCTTCACTAGTAAACTCTATTCCTAATAACTCATTACAAATATAAGAACCATTTTCACTAGCAAATTCATCTAAAAACTCTTCACAAAGTTTGTTTGTCTTATTTCTATTTTCAGCATCATCTTCATTAATTTGACCATATTTCAAACCAATTGCCATTAATGGACCAACACAAGCTCCACAAACTTCACCTTTCGCATTCCTCCACCAAATCCAGAGGAAATTTTTAATGCGTCTTCTTTAGATAAACCTAATTCTTCAGCAAAAGCTGCAAAAACAGCTTGGGAACAAATATATGCGCCATTATACAAATCTACCGCAGTTTCTACATGACTCATTTTATCACCTCAAATAAAAATAAAAGAAATTTTTATTTAACACAATATCTTAAAATAGCTGCAATACCTCCGAAAGCTCTTAAAAGTTGCATACCTTCTTCAGTTTCAGTAGAAATAAATTCAACATGAGTATTCATTTCTTCAGCTCTTTCTACAAAGTAATCAACTAATAATTCAGAACTATCTTCTTTCATTTTTTCATTACAACTAGGACAATTAATATCTTCTTTAACATCAGTTTTTGAAGTAAATTCTTTAACTGCACCACAAGCAGGACATGAATAAATTTTATGATAACTTTCTAAATCTTCAGAAAGTAATAAAACATCAATAGCACCCATAATGAGATTATTTTTAACCTCTTTTTCACCATAGGAAGCTAATCCATCGTCTTTTATTAATTCTTTTAAGAATCTTTGAACGAATTTTTTCTCTTGCATTACATCTAATTCATCCAAAATATCTTCAGATTTAGCTATAACTTCCCTAATTCCGTGTTCACCAGTATAAGAAGTATCTACAGTAGCAATAATCTTATCTTTAATTTCATAGTTAAGATATTCCCCTTGAACAAATTCTTCTTTAGTGAAACCAGGTCCTCCAATAACTACACCTTTCAAATCATCTTTTAAAGGTAAGAACACTTCATCCATATGGTCTCCAATCCTCTTTTTAAATTCATGAGCCAATTGGTCAATTACACGATCAAACCTTCTTTGAGATTGTCCCCCTGCTTTATGTTTTCCAGGAACACCACTAGTTAAATGTGCTAAAATTTGAGTAGTTTTACCTTTTAAAGTAGCTATTGTAGCTTCATTCCTATCAATAACTGCTAAACCATAAGTTTCTTTTGCTTCAGCAATATATTGTAAGGGTTCTAAAAAGAACTCATTGTTACATTTATACCAATAAGTTGTAATCGGTTCTGGTGGTTCTAAAACATATGTTTCCATTTTTTCAGTACCAGGACCTCCTTTAGGAATCATTCCAGTAAAAATAACTAAACCATTTTCAGGAGCTTGTTTGTATAATTTAATCCTTTGTAAAATTACTTCGATAGCGCCTTGAACATTTTTCCTTGTTGATTTACTTTTAATGTTAGCACTCTGTCCAAGCTCATCTTTCATCTGTTTACCCACATCACTTATTTGTTTATCATGGGGAATATAAACTGAAACTAACTCAGTACCTTTACCTCTTTTTTGTGATAACTCTTTTAGAGTCTTTTTAAATTCATATAATTCTTTTGATGAAACATCAGCCATATTATCACTTAAAATAAAATTAAAATTAATATAATATCATAATATATAAAATTTATTTTATATAATAGTTTAGTTTTTAAATTTAAAATGCTCCATAGAAATAATACTATTAATTATTTAATAAATAGACAATAATCAAAAATGTAGTTTGTAAAAAGTTAAATAAAATGAAATTTAATAAAATATGTATTTGTAATAAGTTTAAATAACTTGTATACCTATTATATTATAGAGGTAAAAAAATGGTAATTAGAAGATGTCCACAATGTAAAACTGCAACAGATGATATTTATGGATTTTGTATTAAATGTGGTTATGAGTTCTCAAATTCAGTAGCAGAACTTAACAAAGTCTGTATGAAATGTGGTTTTGAAAATCCTAATGAAGCAACACACTGTGTTAAATGTGGAACCCCATTAGAAATGACAAACATTGAAGATCTCTTAAAAAATTATAATGTACTTATTAAACCTTCTAAAACAAAATCTAATGCAAGTGACGTAGTAATTACACCTACAACACTTGTAAAAAGAACAAGTAAAATTTTAATTGTTTTAGGTTATGTTTTCTCATTATTTAGTGGTTTAATAGGACTTATTATAGCTATTTATCTTGCAACTAGAAAAGATCCAGTTGCAAAAAAACACGGCATTATCCAATTATGTATAGTTGTTGCATGGTTAGCAATTTTAACAATATTAATTGTTTCAGGATACCTTGATTCAAATAACATAATGGGAAATTATACACAAATAGCTAATAGCATGAATATGAGTGCATTTAATTTATAATGGAAGATAGATTATAATAGCTGCTTATTTATCATTATAATAGTTAGGAACAACCCTATCTACAATAAAACGAAACTTTTATAGAACTCGATAGGTGCAGTATTAGATTCTCGAACTTCTAAGGTAACTAATTCTTGATTAGCAATTTTAAAACCAAGAATTGCACGAGATAATAAAAGTGTAGCTGCACCTAAACACCTATATTTTTCATCTACAGCTATTGAAATAATATGTCCTTCACCTTCATTTTTAATCCAAAATAAGATATATCCAATAACTATATCATTAAATTCACAAACAAGAAATCCTGCACCAATATCTAACAATTTTTGAAACATTAACATACCATAAGATTCATCAAATGACATATTTTCAATTTCTAAGACACGATCAAGGTCTTCTTGTCTACATTCACGAATTTTCATACTATTTAATATTTAAAAAAGCAATTATTTAAATATATATAAAATAAAGTTAATTAACATGTGGGAAGATTTTGGAGAATACATAGCTAATTTATCAGATAAAAAAGAAGTTAAAATAGTTGAAGTTGCTATAGGGAGATATACTGGTGTTTATGACTATTTAAATTCTAAAGAAAATATTGAAATTCTCAAAACAGATATTTCACCTGCAGATGAAACAGTTATTTTTGATGATATAACATCCCCTAATTTAGAATTATACAAAGATGCAGATATAATTTATTCAATTAGACCTCCAAGTGAACTTCAACCTTACTTAATAAAGTTATATCACAAAATAAATGCCACTTTAATAATAAAACCATTATTTAACGAAGATTTGAATATTAAACCAAATATAATGAAACTAAAAAATTATAAAAAAGCTAGTTTTTACATAGTTGAAAAATAAACTTTCATTTTTTAATAAAAATAATTGTTAAATGTATATGTGTTGTGAAAACATACCTTTTTATAATCACATATATAATTAATTGACAATAGCTATTTTTAAATTAAGGTTAGTTGTAATTCCTATTAAAATAAATAAGTGTAAAACTAATTAAAAGATAGTTAAAAAATTTGTTAAAAATAGATTATAAAGATTAGATATAATAAAAATATTTAACGCCGAGACTGGGATTTGAACCCAAGCGAGGGATTTCCTCACAGGATTTCAAGTCCTGCGCCTTACCAGACTAGACTATCTCGGCAAAAAGAGACAGAGAAATATTTAGAAATAAATCTAAATATTTTAAGATAGGTTAAAAAAATTAACCTTTTAATTCTATTTCAATACTTACATTATCAGGAACGTTCACTTTCATTACTTGTCTCATAGCACGTTCGTCAGCACCGATTCCGACTAAACGTTTGTGAATTCTTAATTCCCATTTTTCCCAAGAAGCTTTACCTTCTCCATCTGGAGATTTTCTTGTAGGAACTACTAATTTTTTAGTAGGTAATGGAATAGGGCCAGATAAATCTACACCAGTTCTTTCAGCGATTTTTTTGAGTTGATCACAAACATATGCGAGTTTTTCTGGGTCAGTTCCAGTAAGTTTAATTCTTGCTTGATTCATTAAAACACTTCCAAAAAATAAAAAGTTAAGAAAAAATATAATTAGAAAATTATATTCTTTCTAATAACACAAACTATCTATTTTGCAGGGGTAACGTTTAAACATAAACCAGCTGCTACAGTTTGACCCATATCTCTGATAGCAAATCTACCCATTTGTGGGATTTCTTTTGCGTTTTCAATACACATAGGTTTAGTAGGTAAGAGTTTTACGATAGCTGCGTTACCAGTTTTTAAGAAGTCAGGATTTTCTTCAGCAACTTGACCAGTAGCAGGGTCTAATTTTTTGGATAATTCCATGAAAGTACATGCTACTTGAGAAGTGTGACAGTGGAATACAGGAGTGTATCCAACGGTGATTACACCAGGGTGTTGTAAAACAACAATTTGTGCGTCGAATTCTTTAGCTACAGTAGGAGCGTTGTCAGTGTGACCAGCTACGTCTCCTCTTCTGATATCGTTTTTACCGACACCTCTAACGTTGAATCCAATGTTGTCACCAGGTTCAGCAACTTCGAATTGTTCGTGGTGCATTTCGATAGATTTTACTTCTCCGGAAGCTCCAGCAGGTTCGAAGATTACGTTTTCTCCTTTTTTCATTACACCAGTTTCTACTCTTCCAACAGGTACAGTACCTACACCAGTAATGGAGTATACATCTTGAATAGGAATTCTTAATGGTAAGTCTGTTGGTTTTTCAGGAGCAGATAAGTCATCTAATGCTTCAATGAGAGATGGTCCTTTGTACCAAGAAGTGTTAGGACTTGCTTCTTTAATGTTGTCCCCTTCAAATGCGGAGAGCGGGATGAAAGGAGTAGTTGCTGGGTTGTATCCAACAGTTTTAATTAATGCAGAAACTTGTTCTTTTAATTCGTTGTATTTTTCTTCACTGTAGTCAACTAAATCGATTTTGTTGATAGCAACGATCAATTGGTTGATACCTAAAGTTTTGGATAAGAATACGTGTTCTTTAGTTTGTGGCATTGGACCGTCGTCTGCTGCTACTACGAGAACACCTGCATCAGCTTGGGATGCACCAGTAATCATGTTTTTAACGAAGTCTCTGTGACCAGGACAATCTACAACAGTGTAATCGTATTTTTTAGTAGAGAATTTTTGGTGAGCGAGGTCGATAGTTACTCCTCTTTCTCTTTCTTCTCCTAATTTATCCATAACAAATCTGAATTTGTTTTCACCGTCATCTAATTGTTGTTCAGCGATTGCACCTGCTTTTAATAACAAGTGTCCTACTAAAGTTGATTTACCGTGGTCGACGTGACCAATAAATGCTAAGTTAATATGTTCTTTTTCTTTTGCCATTATAATAACCTCTTTTTCATTATTGAAAAATTACATAAGCTTAAATATAGCTTAAATTTAATTTTGAATTTTAATATATAAATATCTAATGTTTTTTTAAATAAAAAATAAAAATTAAAAAATAAATTTTAATTTTTAATTGATTATCCTAAGTAGTGTTCAGGACCATATGGTTCTTCAGATAATCCTTTTCTTTGTCTGATTTCACGAATAATATTTCTTTGTAATTCGTTTGGTAATCTTTCAAATCCAGCCATTTCAGTAGACCATAAACATCTACCTTCAGCAGCAGATCTGATATCACCTGCGAAACCAAACATTTCAGCTACAGGAACTTTAGACTCGATAGTAACCATATCTGCATCTTGTTGCATGTCCACAATTTGACCTCTTCTGTTTTGGATTTCTCTAGTACAAGATCCCATGTAGTCTTGTGGAACATTAATGAATACTTTTTGCATAGGTTCGAGTAAGGTTGGTTTAGCCATCATCATAGATCCGTAAATAGCTTTTCTAATAGATGGTAAAACTTGTGCAGGTCCTCTGTGAACTGCATCTTCGTGAAGTTTTGCATCCATGAGTTTGAATTTTAATCCCATAGCAATTTCGTTTGCAACAGGACCATCTTTTAATGCAGATTCAAATCCTTCCATTAAAAGCTCTTTTACTTCATCTAAGTATTGGATACCACGAGTCATGTTAATAAACATGGATCTACTGTTAATATCCCAAATTCTTCTAGCTTCTTCTTTGTCCATTCCTAACTCAATAAAGTCGTTAGCTGCTTCTTTACCTTTGATTCTACCTTCTTTGAGGTCACCGTTTTGTAATGCTTGGAAGATGTTATCTTCTAAAGGTTCAACAGTAACATAGAATCTGTTGTGTTTGTTTGGAGATTTACCTTCTACTGGACCAGCAGTTCCAGCAACAGTTTCTCTGTATACAACAATAGGTTCAGAAGTTTGGATATCTACACCTTTTTCTTGGATTCTGTAACCAATAACTTCTAAGTGAAGTTCTCCCATGCCGGAAACTAAGTGTTCACCAGTTTCTTCGTTAATTTCAATTCTTACGGTTGGGTCTTCTTTAGCAGTTTGTCTTAATACTTCAATCAATTTAGGTAAGTCTTTAGTATTTTTAGCTTCTACTGCTACAGTAACTACTGGTTCAGAAATGTGTTCTAAACCTTCGAACTCTTTAATTTTACTTTCAGGAGAACAGATAGTTTCACCAGCAACTGATCCTTTTGCACCAGCAATATATACAATGTTACCAGCAGGAACTTTGTCAGTGTTAACTCTTTCAGGACCGAAGTAAACACCTACTTGTTGTACTCTAGATTTAACATGAGAACCAAGTAAGTATACTTCAGTACCTTTTTCAATAGTTCCTCCATAAACCCTACCAGTTGAAACTTCACCAGCGTGTTTATCTACAGTTACGTTAGTTACCATTACAGCTAAAGGTCCGTCAGGACTAGTAGTAATCATTCCTTCTCCTTCAGGAGATTCGATGTCTCCTTCCCAGATAGAAGGTACCCTATATGCTTGGGATACCTTTGGAGAAGGTAAGTGCTCAACTACCATACCTAATAATACATCAGATAAAGGTACTTTTTGAGCTAATTCTTTTTGATTATCAGCTTCACAGTATTCAATGATTTCTTTGAAACCAATTCCGGTTTCTTGCATCATAGGAACGTTAATAGCCCAGTTGTGGTAAGCTGAACCGAATGCTACACTACCATCAGTTACATTTGCTAACCATTCTTCTTTTTTATCTTCAGGAGCCATGTTTTTGATTAATTTGTTAGCTTCATTGATAATTTTCATGAATCTGTTAGCTAATTCTTCTGGTTCTAATTTTAACTCGTTGAGTAATCTGTCAACTTTGTTAATGAATAATACTGGTTTTACTTTTTCTTTTAAAGCTTGTCTGAGTACAGTTTCAGTTTGAGGCATAATACCTTCTACTGCACAAACTACAACTACTGCACCATCTACAGCTCTCATTGCACGGGTAACGTCCCCACCAAAGTCAACGTGACCAGGAGTATCAATTAAGTTAATTAAGTATTCATCATCTTTGTATTTGTGAACCATAGATACGTTAGCTGCATCGATAGTAATACCACGAGCTTGTTCTTGTTCATCGAAATCTAAAAATCTTTGGTCTCCAGCAAGTTCTTCGGAAATCATTCCTGCACCTGCTAAAAGGTTATCGGATAAAGTTGTTTTACCGTGATCAATGTGAGCACAAATACCAATGTTCCTAATGGATTCTGGTTCGTACATCAATTCTTTGATCTTTGCAATCATTTTATCTCTTCTACTCATAAAAACCACCTAATATAATTAGTGTGCTGCTTTAGCAACTCTTTCTTTTTCCTCTTTTTTCTGTAAAGCGAAACTTCTGGAGTCTTCTTCAGAAGCAAGAATTAATTCATCAGCTAAACATTGAGCTACAGATTTTCTGTTTTTAAAAGAAGATTGTAAAGTTCCTCTTGTGATGAAACCTAAAGATAAATCTACTCTTCTTTGTGGAGAAATATCTACAGCTACTTGATATCCAATACCACCGTATTTAATACGGGTGGTTTCTTCACGTGGAGAAGTATTTTCCACTGCAGTAACTAAAACTTGAACAGGGTTCTTTTTAGTTCTGTTATGAATGATATCTAATGCATCTCTTACGATGTTATAAGCTTTATTCTTTTTACCAGAATTAAGGTGAGTTCTCATAATTTTGTTCATTAATCTTTCGATGATTGAAACTTTGGATTTAGCGAATTGTCTTTTTACATGTCTACCTGAAGTATGAGGTACGAGAGTTTCTTCTAAGCAGATGTATTTAACTAAACCTAAATCTTCGACTTTTACTTCATCGAGATCCCATTTATCAAATAATTTACTCATATTAATCACCTATCTTACAGGTTTTTCAATTTTTCCGCTTACCATTTCTGATAAAGCTACATTGTTTACTTTGGATACTTTCCAACGAACCCCTGGAATATCTCCCATAGACCTTCCAGATGGTCCTCCAATTCCTTCAATCATTACTTCGTCGTGCTCATCGATGAAACCAATAGCTCCATCACCTGGTGCAAACGCAGTTAATTGTTTACCGTTTTTAATCAATTGAACACGAACACATTTACGGATAGCAGAGTTAGGTTGTTTTGCTTCGATACCTACTTTTTCGATAACGATTCCTCTTGCTTGAGGAGCTCCTTCGAGAGGATCTGCTTTAACATCTAACCTTAATGCTTTCCTTTTATAATCTACATCTTTCCACTTAAAATTTTGTCTATTTTTTTTAAGCTTTTTTGCAGCAAAAAGTCCTGGCATATTTTTTTCCTCGTTTATTTTTTAAATAATTTGTTTATACTTAGAATCTTAAATCCACCGCTGCGATTTATACTCTCTCCTTGATGATTTGAGATAGTACAATCTAAATTTAAGATTAATTTCGCAATAATTGGATAAATAATAAAATATAATTTATCTATCTATAAAAAAGATACCCTATATTTAAGTTAAACTTTATAAATAAGGCACACGATAACAAAGTTTTCTATTGATAAGATACCTTAGAGAGATTTATATTTTTTAACCTTTATAAAAGTATTTATTTTTAAGGTAAAAAAAGAAAAAGTTTCTAAAAAATAAAATTTTAGAATAAAATAATAAAAATAAAAAGTGCAATGAAAGACATTAAAAAAGTAATTATAAAATCATAATTACTTTAATATAATATTACTAATATTATGTTGTCTTTTTGCTAAAAATTTAGCTCTTTCGATATTAATACCATTTTTTCCAATAGCAATACGTTTATTAGTATTGTCAGCAGAAACTATAGCAGTGATATCTCCAAATTGTTTTTTAGATACTTTGACACTCTGTAATTCAGCTGGAGATAAAAGATTTTTGATAAATTGAGCTGGATCATCAGATAATTCGATAATCTCAACACCTTTATCTACTGCTCTTTGTACTTTTGAAACGGTGCTACCACCTTTACCAATAGCTAATCCCATGTCTCCGTTTTTAACAACAAAAGTAACTTTACCATTATCGTTATCGATTATACAGTCTTTAACCATTGCTCCAGTCATATTTTCGAAAAGAGCTATGTATATTATTTCATTTGCACTGAATTTAATAGACACTTAAACCTACCTCAAATCTTCTAATATAGTAGAATCTCC
>JAKSUH010000037.1 GCA_024413395.1 archaeon | reverse complement strand
GTTGACCTGCAAATGAAGCTTCAGGTAAATCTTCTGCAGTAGCAGATGAACGAATAGCTACATCAGTATCATCTTCACCAACCATGTGACAGAGTTGATTATAAGCTTCAATAATTAAAGTAGACATATCTTCAGGTACTGGAACACTTGTAATTAAAGCTTTAATATCTTCTGAAGCTTTTTGAAGTGCTTTAGTATCATTGATATCAATTTTTTTAAGAATATTCATTACTTCATTATTAATTCCAGAATCAGCCATGAATTTTTCATATGTTTCAGCAGTAACAACAAAACCAGGAGGTACTGGGATTCCTGCTTGGGTTAATTCACCTAAGTTAGCTCCTTTACCTCCAGCAATTGGGATATCATCTTTGCCTAAATCTTCGAATTTTACAACATACATTTAAATTCCTCTCGGTATTGGAAATTTGACTGAACTTTAAAAAAGTTAAAATGTCAATATGAAATAATATTTGATTTTAATAATTAATATATTTGTGCATATAAACAAGATTTTATTAAATTTTAAAAAAAATGATTTAAAAGATATCCTGTTAAAAATAAAATTAAGAATAATAAATATTTTATTAATTCAATAACACATATAAAAATAATAAAATTAATTAAATAAAGTGAAACCATGACAATTGATGAGATAATGGAAAAAGCAGATTATGGTTATTCAAGAGAAGATGACTTAAAAAAAGTTTTAAAATTAACATGTGAAGCTGTAGAAATAGATCCAACCGACATTAGACCATGGGATTTAATGGGTGTTGCATTATTTGAAGTAGGAGAAAATGAAGAATCTTTAAACTGTTATGAAAAAATTTTAGAACTTGAACCAGAAAATGAAGATGCTAAACTTAAAAAAGGACAAATGTTAAATGAACTAGGAAACTTTGATGAAGCATCTTCAATTTACGATGAATTAATTGAAAGCAACTCATCAAGAAAAGATGAAGCTATTTTAGCTAAATTAACATTAACTTTAGAAACAGGAAATGAAAAATTATTCCGAGAAACATTAACTATTTGTAATGAAACAATAGAAAAAGAAGATTCTAAATTATTAAAAGATGAAATAGGATTTATTTTAAGTATGCATGAAGTTATGCCAAATATGAAATAATTAATAAAATTTTCAAAAGCATGGCTAATACAAAAAATAAATAATATAAAAATTAAAAAAAGAAAAAGTTGTTGAAGATTATTTAATTAAATCTTCACCTTTATCAACTACGATTCTACATTGAACAGGGAATTTCATTCCAGCTCTTTTTAATGCAATTTTTGCATCTTCAAAGTTTTTAGGGTTACAATCGATAGTAATAATTCTTTGACCTGGTTTTACAAGTGCTTCTACACTTACAGGTTTACCGAAAGCATTTCTCATACCACTTTGTACCCTATCTGCTCCTGCACCAGTAGCCATTGGATTTTCCCTAACGATGTGGTGAGGATAAACTCTAAGTTTTAAGTGGTAACCCATTCTACCTGCACTCCTTTGCATAAGTCTGTTAGATGCGATCCTTGCAGCTTCTAAAGAATTATGTCTGAGTTGAGCATGTTTTTTAACAGCTAAACTTACGGAGACAGGAAACTCTTCCCTTAAATTCCCCATATCGTATTGTACGATTCTTGAATTTGGGATTTTTCTAATGTAATCTCTTCTTGTATAAGCGCGAACCATAAATATTCCTCCAATACTTAATAACTATCAAACAATCAGTTTGAACAAATAATAATAGCCAAAAAAGTTTTTGATGAGCTATATGATAAAAATTATTTCCTAACTTTGATAGAATACTAAGCTATATTATTTTAATTATTAATAAAGGTTAGCATTTTTTACACATAATACAAAAAATTTTATTACAAACAATTAAATATGTAATTTTAAAAAATCAAGACTAATATATATAATAATTATATACTTAAAAAAACATATCTTTTAAATGTTGGTGACTATGAAAATATGTAGCAACATTAATTTAAAATATGCAAGTAAAGAAATTGAAAAAACAGTATTTGATTCGTTAGAAATCGATAATAAAGGATATTTAGAATCGAAACTTGATGGTAACACAATCAAATATGAAATTAAAAGTGAATCATTAGGTAGTTTTCTATCTACTGCTGATGATTTAATTGCTTCAGAAATAGTCGTTGAAAAAATATTATACTCAACTCATGATAATTAAATAATTAAAAAATAACTTAAGAGGGATCTTATGAAATTTAAATTAAATGGAACAATCACCTTCGGTAAAAATGCTGAAGATGCAAAAGAAGATGTTAGTAAATTCATTGAAGAAGCTAATGAAAATATTCTTCAAAAAGGACTTGGACAAACTGATATAAAAGAAGCTTCTAAAATTACAGAATGGGAATTAGAAGATAACGAATTAAAAGTAGTTATTGAATCCGGATACAAAATTAGAGCTCATGACGGATTATTAAGATTGAAAAATCCATTAAGCCAATTATTAGGTAAAAAATACCATTTAGGTGTAAGAAAATTATTCATTAACGAATACAATATTTCCATTCCAACAGATGAATACCAATTTGATGAAAAAACTGCAAATAGTTTACCTCAAATTGATAGTGTTGAAATTAATGAGGATTCAGCAAGCTTTGTAATGAAAGATGTTGATGAATCTGCTATTAAAAATCAAATCGCAAATAGAATCATTAAAAAAGTAGCTACTAAAACAGACAATATTCTCTTAGATGAAAATGGTGAAGCATTAGATATTACTTACCAATTAAATTCCACCCCTGGTGAAATTATAGCTACTTCTAAAGAATTTGAAACATATTTCGAAGGAGATGTTACTGAAAAAGCTATGGAACTTGGATGGGTTAAAAGTTTCCCTGGAAAAGGTCAATGGTTCTATGGCCCGAAAATTACTGCACTTGAAAGAGCATTAGAACAAATTCTTGTAGAAGAAATTATTGAAAAATTAGATTTCCAAGAATGTCTCTTCCCAAAACTTATCCCAATAGAAGTTGTGGAAAAAATGAAATATTTAGAAGGACTTCCAGAAGGAATGTATTATGTAAGTGCTCCTAAAAGAGATCCTAAAATATTTACCCAATTTAAAAATGATTTAATTATTAATAAAGAAGTTCCGATTGATTTACTTAAAGAAGGTTTAAAAGATCCTGCTTATGTAAATTCAGCAGCACAATGTGAACCTTTCTATCAATTCTTCTCTCACGAAGTTATTGATAAAACAGAATTCCCTATTAAGTTTTATGATAAAAGTGGTTGGACTTACAGATGGGAAGGTGGAGGTTCCAAAGGATTAGACCGTGTTCATGAATTCCAAAGGATTGAAACAGTATGGTTATCTAATCCTGATGAAGTTAATTCTATTAGAGATGCTACACTAGAAATGTCTCATGAATTAGCTAATAAACTCGAACTTCAATGGTACACAGAAATTGGTGATGATCCATTCTACTTAGAAGGAAGAAAAGTAGAAAACAGAGGAATTGAATTCCCAGATGTACCAAAATATGAAATGAGATTAAAAATACCTGGTCAAGAAAAAGGAGTAGCAGTTGTATCTGCAAATGTACATGGAACACATTTTATTGAAGGATTCTCCATTAAAGAAGCACATAATGATAGAATATGGACCGGATGTACAGGATTTGGATTAACCCGTTGGGTATTTGGATTCTTAGCACAAAAAGGATTCGATAAAGAAAACTGGCCAGAATTAGTTAGAGAAAAAGTTAAATCAGTTAAAGTACCTAAGGTTCTTAGTTGGCCTTAACTTTTATATTTTTTTTATTTTGTTAAATAAATATTTATAAATTAAAAAACTTATAATATTATACTAATATAAATTAATGAGTGTGTTACTATGGTATGCTATTTTCACCCAGAGAGAGAAAGCACAAATAAATGTGAAATTTGTGGAAAAGAAATATGTACAGAATGCGGTTTAGAACTTGCTGGAAAAGTTTATTGTAAAGAATGTATTGAAAATATTGTTGGATTAAATCTTAACGAAAAAACTCCTAAGACAGAACCTGCTATGGAAGAACAAGTCATTGAAGAAGAAGTTATTCCTGAAACAAAAACCCCTATTGCAACACATGAAGGTCCTGTTTTCAAAGATTCTGCATCATTAGGTAATGAAGATAACCCATATAAAATAATTGATGATGAAAGTAGAATCAAAACTGCATCTGCAACTCCTGAAGTTAAAGAATTTTCATCTGAACCAAAACTTTTCAAAGACACACAAAAAGTAGAAAAACCTATCACTGAAGAAAAAACATTTATAAAAATGGAAGAACCAGAATTAACATCACTCTATGAACAAGAAAAAGGAAGAACTCTTAATGAATACAATATTTCCAAACCAGCGGAAAATGTTCCATTAGGTAGTGAAAAAGAATTTGGTGAACCACAAACATTCAATATAAATAACTCTAATGATTCTGATATCATATATCCTGATTATAGTTATGAACCACCTGAAACTTCCGCAAGAAGAGCATTAGAAGAAAAATATGAAAATTATCTTGATGATTTATATTTTGATGAGGAAGTTCCATTAAGTGAACAATTAGCTCAAGATGAAGAAGAATTTGGATCACTTACAGAAACACCATATGTTCCTATAGAAAAAGAGAACATTCCTCTTAACGAACTTTATCCAGAAGACTTTGGACAAAATGGAGAATATCTCGGAGATATAAAAGAAGAAACTCCAGTTTACAAAGAACCTGTAAGAGCTTCTGTTATGGGTGCAGGTGCTACAGGAGGAGTTTATGCTACTGAAGAAGTCATACCTCCTAAAAAAGAGACACCAATTCCAGCAGCTAGTGGAGTTTATTCAGAACCATCTGAAAATCGTATTGAAGATAACCAAGTTCGTATGACTTTCAATAATGATGAAGATTTAGAAGCTGAAATTCGCAGAAGATTAGCTGCACAAGAAGAAGAAAAAAGGATTAAAAAAGAACAATCATCACCTATGAGTTTCTTGAAAAAAGATAGACGTCCTAAAGTAAATAGGGATGAAAAAATCATTAAAGAAATTGAGAAACAAAAAAATAAAGAGCCAGTAGGTGCTGTAGATATAATATTAACAATAATCATGATAATTGTAATACTCGTTGTGTTATACTATTTAATCTATTTATTCTTTTTAAGAGCTTACTATCCAACATTTACAGGTGCAATATTAGGTCTTGCAAATCCAAAATTGTTAATTAGTTATATAATTAAATAATGAAATTAATTTTTCATTATTTTTAATTTATTTTTAAATAATTCAAAATTAATAGCTATTTTTTTAGAAAATTTATTTAAAATCTCTTTATTTTTATATCCTAAAACACGTACAACACTAGGATAATTAGTAATATATTCAGAAACTGTTTCTTTAGACACATTAGCTTCTAAAACACTTAATACACGAGTGATAAAATGTGTTGAAAACCCATGAGAAATAGTGTTTTTAACATCTTCAACTGTTTTGAATTCACGTGCCTCAATAAATTTTTTTGCTAAATCTTCATTAAATAGATTTAAATTAGATAATTCCTCAAAAGATAAGTTATTGGCATTATTCAATATTCTTTCATCATCTCTTAATTCATGTAAAGGACAACGCCCTAAATTAATTTCTCTTTTTAAAATTTCAATTGTTTGTTGAGGCATCATATCAGTAACTTTATCAAAATTATTATTTGCAATACTTTCTCTAATTAAAGTTCCACTAACACCTTCAATCCTTTTTACAAAAATAAATTTATCTTTAAAATCAAAACCAATTTTTTTTAGAGACTTGGAAAAGGATACAATAACATGATTATCTTCTTCTAATTTATTTCTCATTATGATCTCACCAGTATCCATATCTACAATTTTATATGGTTTTGGAGCTATTCCATGTCCTTGAGAAATTCTTTTTAAAATTTCATCATATCCATCAACTTCTTTATAACCACGAGGAATATAATCAGTGTTTAGAGCTTGAAACATTTTTGAAAGACAAAGAGAATATTGACCAGAACCCATAATTCCCATAGGTGGACCTTCAACAACTATATCTGCACCAACAGAAATTGCAATTTCAGCCCTAATTTCACGAGGCAATATATATGGTAAACCTCTTCCACTACGTTCAAAAAGTCCGGGTACAATAGCTACAAATATGCTATCAGGAACTTGATACTTTGCAGTTTTCATGCAATGAAAATGACCGTTATGTAAAGGAGAATACTCAGTGAAGTCAGCCACTAAAATAGTATCATTATCAACTATATCATTTGGAACACTTCTTCTTGAAAAATCCTTAAAAAAAGTCTTTCGATCTCTTTCAATAATATTTTTAACAAGTTCCCTTGAAGTCATAATATAAAATATAATTATTAAAATAAAAAAAGATTACGATATTTTAAATAATAAATTAACAATAACAATAATTATGATGGATTTAGTTATCAAAAACTGTAAATTTGTAGATAAAGAGGGAGAATATAATATAGCAGTAAAAGATGGAAAAATCGCTGAAATATCAAAATTAAATATTGAAGCAGATAAAGAGATTGATGCTAAAACAAATTATGTATTACCTGGATTTATTGACCCTCATGTTCACTTTAGAGATCCTGGTTTAACTAAAAAAGAAGATTTTAAAACCGGAAGTGAAGCTGCAGCTGCAGGAGGATTCACTACATTTATTGATATGCCAAACACTATTCCAAAAACAAATACATACAAAGCATTTAAAGAAAAACTAGAAATAGCTAATAAGAAATGCATAATTAACTTTAAATTACAAGCAGGAGTAAATACATTAGAAGAAATGAAGAAAATAATGAAATTAGAACCTGCTTCATTTAAAATATTTATGGATTTAGAAGATGATGAGACATTAGAAAAAATTTTTAAAGATTTAGCTATATTGAAGAATGAAACTAATTACAATGGACTTGTAACTGCACATTGTGAAAAACAATCCATAATATTAGACAATATGGAAAAATATAAAGATTCAACAGAACCAATAGCATATAGTTATGTTAGAAATAGTTTATCTGAAGAAGAATCTGTAAAACAAACCATTAATTTATCTTCAAAAAATAATTTAAAACTCCATATTTGTCATTTAAGTAGTAAAAAAGCATTAAAAATGGCAAAGGAAGCAAATGTTAGTTATGAATTTACACCTCATCACTTATTATTAAATAATGATTATTATAATAAATTAGGAACAATTATAAAAACAAATCCACCATTACGTGAAGAAAAAGATAAAATTTCAATTTCAGATATTGATGAAACTACCATAATTGGAACAGATCATGCTCCACATACACTAGAAGAAAAGCATAAAGGAGTATTTAACTCTTCTCCAGGAATATCTAATATTGAAACGGTCGTTCCACTTCTTTTAACTGAAGTAAATAAAAATAATATAGATTTAAAATTAATTCCTAAAATATTATCAGAAAATGTAGCTAAAGTTTTCAACTTAAAAACCAAAGGAAAAATAGCTATTGGATATGATGCTGATTTTACAATAATTGACCTTAAAAAAGAAGGTAAATTTAATATAGATTCTTTTAAAACGAAAGGAAAATATTCACCGTTTGACGGATGGGAATATCAAGGAAAATCAATAATGACCATTGTTAATGGTAAAATTATTGTAAAAGACTAATTTTTTAAAAAAAAGAAATTAAAAAGGTGGGAATCCACCTTATTTATAACATAATGCATCTTCTGGACAAGCAGTAATACATTGACCACATAAAGTACAGAAACCTGCAATAGGTAAGTTAGGTTTTTCTGATTTATGTAACATGTCATAAGGACATGCGTCAATACAGTCACCACATTCGTCACATTTAGATGGGTTGAACTCGATTCTGTCTTTAAAGACCATTTCACCGTCGATTTCTAATTCAATAGAACCAACATTTAATGCTCCGTTAGGACAGCTAGCTGCACAACCTCCACACCTAATACATGATGCGAAATCAGGTTCTCCACCGACTTCAACTTGTTTAGGTACTTCCATACCAGTTTTAGTAACTACACGAATAGCTTCGGTAGGACATTTAAGTGCACATGCACCAATAAAGTCACATTTTTCTGCATCTCTACCTAATCCTTCAGCATCAGCAGGTTTAGCATCTCCCCATTCTACTGCAATGCTTAAAGCATCAACAGGACATAAGTTTACACATAAACCACATGCTGCACAAGATTCAGGTACTTTTACAGATAAGTTACTACCAACTGGGTTAATGAAATTACCAGGACATGCTTCAACACAAGTGTTACATCCAATACAAGATTCTTGATCGAAAGTGAACTCAGCAATCTCTTTAGTACGTTTTTCAGGTACTTTTTCTGAGATGAATACTTTATTCCAAGGACAAGTTTGAGAACATACACCACATTTAATACATTTAGTATCATCAATTGCGATGGATTGTCCAATCTCATCGAGAACAATAGCTTCAGCAGGACAGAATTCTACACAACTTCCACAACCGACACATCCGTCGATGTAGATTGCACCTTTACCTTCAATATCGTAAGTAATAGATTCTGGTTCAACAATTCCTGGAATACCAATAATGTCTATAGGACAAACATCTACACATTGTTGACACATGACACAGAAACCAGATACTGGCATTTTTTCGTCACCAGTCATAGTTAAAGTACCTTGTGGACAAACATCTGTACATTTACCACATTCGTCACATTTAAGAGCATTGAATACTAAACGGATTACATCATCTTTATCTTCTTCGATAGATAAGTAATCTACAGTTAAAGCACCGTTAGGACAAATGTCTGCACATTTTGGGTCATCCCCACAAGTGTCACAGTAGACAATTTTTCTTCCTGTTGCATCAATAGCTGAGGTAGGACATGCGCCTTCACAAGCTCTACATTTGATACAGCCATTATCATTAATTACAATCATATTAAAACCCCTTTAATTAGATTGTTTTAATGATGTTTCCTTCACTATCAACGATTTCAACAGATGATAATCTCATTTGACTATCCATTGCGTGAGTTGCACAGGATAAACATGGGTCGTATGCTCTGATAACCATTTCCATTAAGTTGAAAATAGAATCATCTACTTCTACACCAGGTTTGATGTATTTTCTTGCAACTTGATCAATACCCATTTCCATAGCAGGGTTGTTTTGGATAGTTGCTACAACAATATTTGCTTCAGTAACTAAACCTTCATCATCGGTTTTATAGTGGTGGATTAAAGTACCACGAGCTGCTTCTACAATACCTGCACCTTCACCAGCTTGTCTTTCTAATGCTTCAGGGACTTTGTCACCAGATAAGTCTTGTTCTAATACATCAACAGCACATTCAGCAGCTGCTAACATTTCAATAAGTCTTGCCCAGTGGAATAATAAAGGATATTGACCATATCCAAATCTGTCACGGAAGTCTTCGAGTGCAGCTTGTGCACCAGGTGCACAGTCAGGCATTTTATCACAAACGTTGATCCTGGATAATGGAGCTACTCTGTAAATACCTTCAGGGTAACCGAATTCTTTAAGGTAAGGGAATTTTAACCAGGAGTAAGGTTTTACGTGTTCACAAACATAGTCTTGGTATTCTAAGTTGTTATATTCACAGTAAATGTTACCTTCAGCATCTTTGATTCTTACATCACCGTTGTAAACATCCCATACACCGTTGTTTACGAGACCACAGTGTCTAGTGTCACCGAAGTAACCTAAGTCTTTAACGAGATTAATTTTTTCTTCAAAGATAGGAACAGCTAAATCGATAGTAGCTTGTGCTAATTCAACATTTCTTTTTGCTTTAATAAGTAAATCTGCTTGAGTTTCTTCATCTAATTCAGAAGTAATACCACCAGGAGTGGAAGTAGTTGGGTGAATAGGACGAGCACCAGTAGCTCTAACCATATCTAAACCGTTTCTTCTGATTTCAATAGCTTGTAAAGCAACTTCAGGCATGTCTTTAATAATTTGGAAAACATTTCTAGTTTTTCTGGTTCCGTCAGGGATGACTAAATCAGGAGCTGCTAAGAAGTAGAAATGAAGTGCGTGGGAGTGCATGTATGAACCCCAGTTCATAAGTTCTCTCATTTTGTATGCAGCAGGTAAAATTTCATCATCTTTGAAACCGAAAATTTGGTCAACTGCTTTTGCAGCTGCAAAGTGGTGTTGTACATCACAAATACCACAAATTCTAGGTACGATAGTAGGAACGTCTTCAATTTTACGTCCTTGTAAGAATTTTTCGAAACCTCTGAATTCCATAACATGTAATCTGGTTTCTTCTACATTTCCTGCATCATCAAGATTGACAGTAATTTTTGCGTGACCTTCAATACGAGTTACAGGTTCCATAGTTAATTTTGTTGCCATTTTATTCTCCTCCTTTTTGCATTTTAACTGGGACTAATGCAGATGGTAATGTGTAAGTGTAAAAAGTACCAATAATATCATCTAATTGATTAGCTACTTCTTCAGGATCAATGGTTTTATCATCTTCTACACCGTAGTCAGATGCAATCGCAGAAATCATTTTTGCACCTTGGTCAGTTACTTTTGCAGTAGGACCATAACATCCTCTACATGGAGCGTTGTTACTAGGACATTCAGCACCACATAAAGATACAGTTGCAGGACCCATACAAATTAAACCTTGGGAAATTAAACATAAGTCAGCTTCAGGTTTACCTAATTCAAATTGTCTTTTAATGAAGTCCATAGCTAAACCAGCAGGTGGTTT
>JAKSUH010000036.1 GCA_024413395.1 archaeon | reverse complement strand
CTAATTTTAATAATGCTTTTTTATCTACTTTAACAAGTTGTTTTACAAGTTCAGTAGTAGACATTTCTTCAAAGCTTACATCTTGGAATGCATCACAAATTGAATTAAGTTCATCATCAGATAAGGATAATAAGTATTCTTGAACTGGTTGATATCTATCAATATCACGTTTAAGTTCTTCTCTAACAATTTTATCATAAGTTTTAAGACGTTTTTCAGAATAATTTCCTTCAGCAATAGCTTTAGCAGCTTCTTGACCAGCAATCATTCCTCCAGTCATACCACTAGTAATTCCTCCACCAGTGAGTGGATTAACTTGACTTGCTGCATCTCCACAAAGAATTACATTATCAGCAACGATTTGTTTTGGAATTCCTCCAACAGGATCTCCACCTACATTTAATTCAACTGCTTGAGCATCTTTAGTTGCAGGACAATTAGCTACAAAATCATCTAAATATTCGATTGCGGATTTTTCAGCTTTATGAGCTAATACTGCTAAACCAACATTTGCAATGTCATCACCTTTAGGGAAAATCCAAGCATATCCACCAGGTGCTACACTACCAAAGTAGAATTCAATAATGTTTTCTCTGTCAAATTTAACATTACACATTTCATATTGAATACCAGATTCCATATCTTTAGCTTTGGTAGTTTGTTTAATACCAGCCCATCTAGCAACATGAGATTCAGGACCATCAGCACCAATAACGATTTTAGCTTTAATTTGTTCTTTTTTACCCATAGATTCAATATCGACAATTGCATAGGCATCTTTTCTTGTAATACCAGTTGCTAATGTTTTAATTCTAATTTCAGCACCTGCACGAGCAGCATCCATTGCCATATATTTATCAAATACTTTACGTTCTAAAATGTAACCTGCTTCAGGAAGTTCAATTTCTTCTGTAGTTAACCATACTTCGTTACTATCAGGAGCAACCAATCTAATTCCATCGATTTCTTTAGTGATAAAACGTTCATTAGGTTCAATACCTAATTTTGCAAGTCCTTTTTTAGAAACACCTTCAGCACAACGTTTAGGAGCACCTATTTCTGATTTCTTTTCAATTAATATTACTTTTGCACCACCTAAAGCAGCATGTTTAGCAGCTGAAGAACCAGCAGGTCCAGCACCAATAACTAAAATATCAGTTTCAATCATTTTTTCACTCCTATTCTTTTTCTAATGCTTTAATAGGACATGCTTTAACACATGTATCGCATCCTTTACATTCATCTTCTTTAAATACTAAATCGTATTCTTTAACAGTGATTAAATTTCTAGGACAAACCCCAGCACATTCACCACAATAAGAACACCAATCTTTTACTATCATTTTCTTATTCTCCTAACATTCATTTATTGTATAAATTTATATTTATAAGTATCATTTAATTAATAGAATTGGAACATCAACAGTTTTAAGAACTCTATCTGCTACACTTCCTATTTGATTTTCGTTTAAATCCTCAGTAAATAAATTACTGCCAAAACGATGCATAATAACTAAATCTGCATGAGTTTTTTTAATTATCATTTTCATGTCTCTTAAAGCATCACCAGTAATTAAATGTTCAATAGTTTCAACACCTTTATCCTTAGCTTTTTCAGTAACTTTAGAAAGAATTGCCTCACCACTATCTTCTTCAGCAGAATAACTTTTAAATGAAGATTCACCTAAAACATGAACTACTATAATTTTAGCATTAAATTTTGCTGCTATTTCAATAGCATAATCTGCTGCTTTATAACTATAATCAGATCCATCTATAGGTACAGTGATAGTTTTTATCAATTATTATTCCTCCATTAAATAATCTGCTCTACAAATTCCTATGAATTTATCAACAATAGCATCAACATCTCTACCATCTTCTATTAATAAACCATTTTCCATAATAATTGCTCTATTAGATAATTCTTTAACAAAGTCAGTATTATGTGAAACCATTATAATAGTCATATTAAAGTCATGAGCTATTTTTTTAAGGGAATTAGCAACTATTCTTAATGTAACAGGGTCTAAATCACCAAATGGTTCATCTAATAATAAAAATTCAGGACGACTAATCAATATTAAAGCAAGCATAACTCTTACTTTTTGACCACCAGATAATTCATAAGATTTTCTATGTAAAATATCAAAGGATAAATCTAAACTTTCAAAAATATCAGAAACTTCTTCTTTAGTTGCAGTTTCAGGGAATTTTGGGAATAAATCAAATAAAATTTCAGGCATTAAACCTACTTGTTGAAGTCTTGCTTTTGCTTCTGATTCAGGTAAATCTGTTAATAAGTATAAAGAATCTAATAATTCCTCTGATAAACCTATTCTTTCAGCTTTGGCACGTGCTTCTTTAACTACATTTTGATTTTTAAAACCTAAACGAGTAGCTAATTGATTTAAAACTGTTGCATAATGTTGAAGTGCAAATTCTTGGTGCATAAAACCTAGTTTACTTCTAATAATCATTCTTCCAATACCTGGAATATCAATATCATTCCATTCACCATCAACATTGTATAAGACTTCTCCTTTATCAGAATCTTCTAAACCAGCCAACATTCTTAAAAGAACGGTTTTACCTGCTCCAGATGGGCCGATTAAACTTAAGATATCTCCTTTTTGAACTTTAAAATTAATATCTTTAATTTGTAAAACATCCCCACCATGTAATAAATAGAAACGTTTATCAACATCTTTACATTCAATTACATCAATATCAGTAGGATTATTTTCAACATCAACCATATCCTCCATATCTGAAAGGAATTCAGTTGTAATCTCTTCAGCACTTCCTTCTTTTACAATTTCACCATCTTCGATTAATAAAACTCTATCTGCTAAATATTTATGGATTTCAGGAATGTGAGAAACAACAATAACTGTTATATTTAATTCTTTATTAATATTCTTAACTGCATTTAAGATTTCTTGTTTAGTTTTAGGGCATGCCATAGTAGCTGGTTCATCAAGAAGAAGAACTTTTGGTTGTTTAGCCAATTGTCTAGCAATAATAAGCCTTTGTTTTTCTCCTCCAGATAATACAGCAGCATAATGATTAGATTTTTCAGTTAATGAAACAAGTTCTAAAAGTTTATCACATTCTTCTCCAAATTTAGATTCAGCTAATTCAAAATCACAACTACCTTCATCAAAGTATCTGCGTGAATATAATTTTCTTAAAACATTTTCACGAACAGTTTCACTCCATAACCCAAAGGATCTTTGAAGATATATAGCTGTTTCTTTTTTAAGCTTATTATAATAATATTGAGAAGAAGAATCTACTTTTACATCAGCAAGTTGAACAGTACCTTCATCAATAAATTCAACCCCTCTGAGTATTCTTAATAGGGTAGATTTACCAGAACCACTTTTTCCAATGATTCCAACAATTTCTCCCTCCTTTACTTCTAAATTAATGTTTTTAATACCCGTAACGATTGTACCATCGTCAAGTTCATAATTTTTACTAACATTTTCTAATCTAATCATGAGAATACCCCTTTTTATATATTATTATAAATATATTATAATATAGTATATAAAATTTAGTTATAAAAATATAAATTAAATAAAAATAAATTTAAGTTTGTGATAAAATGAGTTGCTCTGAAAAATCAAAACAATATATCGAAGAATTAGAACGTGAAAAAATAATGATGGAAACCCAATTTGCTCAAATAGAACAAGTTTTACAAAATGGAGAAACAAAATCCAGAGAAGAAATTACACAAATATTAAGTGTTTATAATAATACTAGTGTTCAATATCAACAATTATGTGCTGATTTAATTTCTTTTATTAAAATATTCAATATCGAAGAGAAAAAAGATATTAGATTATATAAATTAGAAGAAGTAACTGAATTACTCGCTAAAGCAATTAATGAACTTGAAAATTAATTATTTATTTCAAAATGAATCGGTCTTGAATCATAAGATGATTCATTAAAAATCATTTTTCCATCTTTATAAACATATACAGTTAATACATCATCACAATTATCTGTTTTTTTAGCATCAACTAAAACATAATCCCAAACAACACAGTTTAAACGTTTTTCAAATTTTCCTTCGCCAGAATAATCGATAAGATGATGAATATCACCCATAGTTGCAGCCCATGAACCATTATAGTTAACTACAACAACATAAGGAGTAGAAGAAGCTTTTATACCTGTTTCATTAGATGTTACTATAGTCTGTGAATCTTCAGGAGTTGGAGCAGTCATAGTATAAATTAATGAGAAACTTATGAATAAAACAATTAAAATAAATAAAACAACAGCTACTTTTTTAATTATTTTATGATTACCCCAATTGTAACTATATGTGAATCTTTTTTTAGGTTTTTCATTAGGATCTTTTAACATATATGTACAATTAACACAATATGTTGAATTCCTATTATTTTCATAACCACATCTTGGACATTTCACCATAACATTCACCATAGTAATTACTAAAATTTTATCGTTTTATCATATATAAACTTAATGAAATTTTTGATAAAAAAACCAATATGATGACTTATTTTTTAAAATTAAAACTAAATTGAAAAATATATTATCTCTAATTATTAAATTGCTAATTATATAAAAAATAAACTTCATAGCACCGTTATTTATAACTTATAACTTTTAATAAAAAAATAATTAATGATAAAAATCATATACATTAAAAGCAGAGGACTCATTCATACCCTTTACACTTTTAAGCTCTTCTATAGTTGCCTTTTTAATATTATCAATAGTTTTAAAGTGTTTAAGTAAATTCATTTTACGAACACTACCAATACCTGTAATTTCATCTAAAGAAGATTCAGTTAACTTTTTACTCCTTAATTTTCGATGATAAGTAACTGCAAATCTATGTGACTCATCACGAACCTGTTGAAGTAAATATAGAGCTTGATTATTTTTAGGAATTATAATAGGTGCTGAAACATTAGGAATATAAATTTCTTCAAACTCCTTAGCAAGTCCAATAATTGGTATATGTTGAAGATTATATTTCTCTAAAACATCACAAGCCATACCTAATTGACCTTTACCTCCATCAATTACAATTAAATCAGGTAAATGATCTTGATTTTTAAAACGTTTAGTAAGTAACTCTTTCATCATAGCAAAATCATTAGGACCTGGAGTGTCAATTCGGAAATGTTTATATTGTTTTTTATTAGGTTTTCCATCTAAAAATGAAACTTTAGAACCAACAGCTAATTTACCAGAAATATTACTTATATCATAACCTTCTATAACTCTTGGAAGCTTTTCTAATTTTAAGTATCTCTTAAGTTCAATCATTGAATTTTCAAGTTTATTTTTCTGATTTTTTATAATTTCAGCATTTTTCTTAGCCATTCGAACTAATTTAAACTTAGTACCTTTTACAGGGGATTTAATATAAACTTTATTACCTCTTAAATCAGATAACCATTCTACTAATAAAGAATCATCTTCTATAGGTTCTTCTAGAATAATTTGCTTTGGAGTATGTTTATTATAACCATAATACTGTTGAATAAATGCATATAAAACTTCACTAATAGTCTGATTTTCAGTACCACTCATTATAAAATCATCTCGACCAACAATTTTACCATTTCGAATTGGCATTACAATAACAATAACACTATCTTCTCCAGAAGCAGTAGCTATAATATCTTGGTCTAAATCATCATCTAATTCAACAAATTGTTGTTCCATAATTTCCTCAATAGAAAAAATTTGGTCCCTAATAATAGCTGCTTTTTCATATTCTTGATTATTAGCAGCATCTTTCATTTCTTTTTTTAGATTTTGAACTATAACAGAGTATTTACCTTGAAAAAAGAGGTCAATTTTATTGATAATTTCATTATATTCTTCTTTAGAAATATCTCCTTTACATGGAGCTTGACATAAATCAATTTGACTATTTAAACAAGGTCCATTCATATTTTTACAAGTTCTTATTTTAAATAACTGTTTAAGGAATTTTACAGTTTTTCTAACTACAGTAACATCAGTAAATGGTCCAAAGAAACTACCTTTTTTGGTAATATTACGAGTAATAAGAATACGAGGATATGGTTCATCAGTTATTTTTACATAAGGATATCGTTTATCATCTTTTAATTGAATATTATACTTAGGACGATGCTTTTTAATTAAAGTAGCCTCTAAAATAAGTGCTTCTTTTTCAGAATTAGTAACAATATATTCTAAACTATGGAAATGTTGCATTAATACTTCTGTTTTAGGAGAATCTAATTTATCTTTAAAATAAGATTTCACTCTTTTAATTAAGGATTTTGCTTTACCAACATAGATAATTTCCTCATTAATATCTCTCATAATATAAATTCCAGGTTTATCTGGAAGATTATCTGGAGATTTAAGCTTTGTAGTCATATTATCTATTTAAGTTCAACAATATCATTATCCATTAAGACTTTTTCTTCAATAATTAGTCTATCTAAAACGGTATTAATCCTTTTAGCAGTCTTTTTAGATGTAGATCTGAATCCAAAGTTACGAGCAACTTTTTTAGTTAAATCTGTAGCTTCCATAGTAGATTTTTCTAATAATATTCCTTCTAAGTTTTTAGCTATCTCTTCATCAGAAATTAAATCTATATTTGGTTTAACTCTTTTTCTAATAGTTACTTCAGGATTATAAGCATCAAATAAGAAATCTCCAATTTTAAGAATATTTCCCATTTCTTCCCCATGATCGATAGCTGTACTAATAGAATCTTTAAATTTAACACCTGCTCTTGAAATTTCACAAGAATCTTTAATTCTTTTGACAACATCATCTTTATGAACAGGGGCTTCAATTTGAATGATTTTATAAATAGAGTTAGCTACATCATCTAATGGTTTATCATAAAGATCTTTAGTAGTTTTTATTTCAAAGTTTTTTGCTTCTTCATATTGAACAATTTCACCCATTTTTTTAGGAAGTTTTTTATCATCAAATGCTTTTAAAGTATTATTTTCTTTAAATCTTTCCTTTTCAATTTGCTTATATTGTTTATCTGCATTCATGATAATAGTTTCTAAAGATTCATCTTGTTCTTGTTTTTTAAGTTCAATATTTTCTTCAGGAATAATGAAATCTTTAGGATTTTCTATATTAACATAATCTTCTTTATTAAAACCTTCTTCTCTTCTCCTATGTTCAACTTCATTTATTTCAGGAGTAATAACTGGAGAATCAGATATATCTATTTCAACTGGAACAGCATAATCATATGGTTCAAAAGTTTCTTCTTCCTCTTTTTCTATAATAAGATATGAATCATCTGGAGTATACTCATCTTCAGGAACATATTCACCAGTTCTATCAATTACGTGAACATATTCAGCAGGTGTAGGATTTTCAATCTCTTTTAAAGATTTATTTAAATATTTAACATCACTTTTAATACTAGATAATGTATCTCTAACAGATTTATTATCATTCTCATTTTCTAGTTTATAGATATTATTTTTCTTTAAAGGATTAGTAATACCACTTGCACCTTTATAATAGTCTTTTTGACTTTTAAAATACTCTTTTTCCTCTTTAGAATATCTTTCATCTGGGCTCATGTTATCTTCTTTCTCCCTAGTTATATCTTTGTCTAAACTAATATTTGATTTAAATTTAATATCTTTATAATAATTATCATTTACTTTTTCAACAACATATTCATCATATGGAGATTGACCCTCTAATTCAAATTCCATATTATCTTTATCTACATCAACAATACTATCTTTTACATCATTATAAATAGTTTTATTATTTTCTTCTTCATGTATTACAGATATTTTATCATCAATAGGAATTTCTACCTCTTCAAATTCTTCTTTATCAGAAACATCAACTATTTCATCTTTTATAACTTCAGTTTTATAGACTACATTTCCATTAGCATCATATTTAGGTTCTAATTTAGATTCTCCTTCTTTAAGGTTTGTTATAAAAGAACTAATTACTCCAGAATGTTCTCTAGTTTCTTTTGAAGATGAATTTTCTTCTTTTTGATTATCTTCCCATATTTCTTTATTTTCTATATCTGCATACTCTTTTTCTACTTCAGATTCATCTTCCCAAATTTCATGTTCATCTTCCATAAATATATCTGAGAATTTAAATGTTTCTTCATCTTCTAATTCATCAGGGATTTTATTATGAGCTTCATGGTCAACATAGATTTCTTCTACATCTTCTCTGAAAACAACTTTTTCTTCATCATCAAAAGTTTCTTTTGAAGGTTTATTTTCTTCAGTATCTTCATTAGGTATATTATCATGTGCTTTATGATCTACTTCAATTGTTTCAACTGGTTCAAATTCTTCAAAGATTTCTTCTTTTCTTATAGTATCTTCTTTAATGATTTCTTCACTTTTAGGAGTTTTAATAGGTTCAATTACTTCCTCAACTTCAGGAATATCATCTACCTCTTCTTGAATTTCTTCAACAGATTCAACTTCAGGTTCAATAATATCCTCTTGAATAACTTCTTCAATAATATCTTCTTGAGGAACTTCTTCCTCTGTAATTTCGTCTATGTCTCCTTTAGATTTGAATGGATTAAATTTAAGTTTTGACAAGAAACTGCTTTTTATTTCATCGTTATTTTCATCTGGTGAATCCATATCACTTTCTTCATTATTTATATCATCATCAGACATATCTCTTTGCAATTTTTCAAAAATATTAGTAGTTTCTTCTGAATTTTCTTCATCATTTATATCTGCTATAATCTCTTCAAGTAAATCATCATTTTCTTTTGATTTTACTTCCAGATCATCTAATTCTAAATAACTTTCTAATTCACTTTTACCTCTAAGTGCATCAAATGAAAGTTTAGAAGCAAAAATAGATTTTTTATCAGTTTTAGGTTTTTCTTCTATTTGATTTACATTAACAGAGGAATCTTCAACAACATCATTTTCAATATCTTCACTAATAATTTCCTCTGAAATATCATCTTCAGTTTCAATATATTCAGAACCTAAATCTTCTGTTTCAATATATTCCTCAGAGGTATTATTTTCTATTTCAGAACCTTGTTGAATTTCACTAGCTGTAACAAATTCATTTCCAGGCTGTTTAATAATTATATCTTCCTTTTCAGGTGCAACTTCAACAAATTCACTAGTTTTATCATTTAAATTAGGGTCTATAATTGTAATATTTTCATTCTCAGTAGCTTCTTTCTCTTCTCTTTTTTTAGCTTCTTCAGCTTCACGAGCTAATCTTAATTCTTCAGCTTGTTTTAAAGCTTCTGCTTTACGTTGCTCAGCTAAACGTTTAGCTTCATCAGATTTACGTTTTTCTTCAGCACGAGATTCTTCTAAAAATTTAGCAATATTTGTTAATAATTTATTTTTAGCTAAATCACGGTTTCTATACCAATCAGTAGACCATAAATGATATAATCTCCATCCTAATCCAGTTAAAACTTGTTCACGTAAACGATCTCTATCCCTAGCTACTTTACTTGATGCATACATTTTACCATCAGTAGTAATTCCTAAGAAATATTTTCCTGGATTTTCAGGATCTTTAATAGCTAAATCTACTCTAAAACCAGCACAACCAATTTGTTTATCAACTTCATATCCATTTTCTTCTAAGAAAGCAGCTATAGCATCTTCAAATGGTGATTGTGGAGTTTCATCGCGAACATAGGTTCCTAAAGTAAGATTTTCAGCATATTCTAAAAATTCAGATAATGCTTTTACACCAAATGGAGGATTAGCAGTCATATGCATATCATGAGCTTTAAAGTTAGAGAAAACTACACATTTCTCTCTTGCACGAGTAATAAGTACATTTAACCTTCTTTCCCCACCATCTTGATTTAAAGGACCAAAATTTAATGACATTTTACCTTCTTGGTCATATCCATAACCAACACTAATTAAAATAACATCCCTTTCATCTCCTTGAATTGTCTCAAGGTTTTTAACAAAGAAACGTTCTTCACGAGATTCAGCAAATAATGGTTCAAGTTCTGGTCTAGCTTTACGTTGAACCTCTAATTCTTCTAAAATAGCATTTTTCTGAGCTACTGAAAATGTTCCTACACCTAAACTTTTTGTATCTCCATATTTATCAAAGTGATTAAATATCTCTTTAACAACCACTTTAGCTTCAAGAGGATTTTTACTACCAGAACCTCTTTCATAATATGTATCAGGATTATAAAAGAACTTTAATCCAAGTTCAGGGTCTGAATGTGAAGGTGATGGATAAACAAGTAATTCATCATCATAAAATTGAGTATTTGATACAGAAATTAATGATTCATGTCTTGAACGATAATGCCATTTAAGCATTTTAACTGGGAAAGATAATTTACATAAATGCAATATAGATTCCATATCTAAAGCAGTAGCTACTTCTTCTTCTGATTCATCAGCAGCTAACTGTTCAAAGAAAGAAGTTGGAGGTAATTGTTGAGTATCACCCATAACAACAGCAGTTTTTCCCCGCATAAATGCACCTAAAGCATCTTCAGGTTTAACTTGACTAGCTTCATCAAAAATAACTACATCAAATTGTAATTTTTCATTAGTAGGATCTAAATATTGGGCTACAGATAATGGACTCATCATAAAACAAGGTTTAATTTGTTTAATTGTTCCACCTGCTTTTTCAAGTAATTTACGAACAGGTAAATGTCCACTTTTTCTTGTAAATTCACCAGCTAATATTTTAGCTTCCGGATTATCAGTTGCACCAAATATTTTAGGCATATTATTGTTTAATTTTTGATAAATCCTTTTACGGTTTAATAATAAAATTTGTTTATCTAAATCTTTAAATTCT
>JAKSUH010000035.1 GCA_024413395.1 archaeon | reverse complement strand
TTTGTTGAAGCAACAGATTGTGTGGACTCAATAGCACGTACTAATTCTTCTTCTTCGTATACAGCACGCATACCTATTCCTCCACCTCCTGCAGATGCTTTAATAATAACAGGATAACCTATTTCTCTAGCTATTCTTTTAGCTTCTTCGATATCATCAATTCCTTCTGGTGTACCTTCAATAACAGGAACTCCTGCTTTTTTCATTAAAGATTTAGCAGTAATTTTATCTCCCATTTCTTGAATAACTTTACCAGTTGGACCAATTAATTTAATTCCATTTTTTTTACATTCTTCTCCAAATTTTGGATTTTCTGCTAAAAATCCATAACCTGGGTGAATAGCATCAGCTCCACTTTCTAATGCAATATCTATAATTTTTTCTATATTTAAATAAGATTTTGCAGGTGAAGGATTTCCTAAAGGATATTTTTCATCAGCATAATTAGTATAAAGAGAAGTTGCATCAGCATCAGAGTATATCGCAACACTATCAATGTCAAGTTCACGACATGCTCTCATTATTCTTATTGCAATTTCACCTCTATTTGCAATTAACATTTTGTCGAACATTTTAAAACCTCGTTAAATTTTTATTAATAGTAATATATATTTAAATTAATTATTATATATTTTGATTAACATTATATTTTGATTAACATGAAAAAAATAAGAAAGAAAAAACAATTGGAAATAGCTATTGATTCTATTGAAAGACATCCTAATCCTAAAGTTGAGCTTGAACAATATTCTACTCCTTCAACTATTGCTAGTGATTTATTATGGAATGCATATACATTAGGAGATATTGAAAATAAAGATATAGTTGATTTAGGTTGTGGTTGTGGTATTTTTGCTACTTCCTCTATGTTACTTGGTGCAAATAGTGCAGTTGGTGTAGATATAGATCAGGAATCTATTGATGTAGCAAGGGCATGTGCTGATAAATTTAATATAAAAAATATAAAATTTATTGTTAATGATGTAGCTGATATAGATTACACATCAAAAATAGATACTATTTTTCAAAACCCTCCATTTGGTTCACAGAAAAGAGCAGAAAAAGGGGCTGATTTAGAGTTTCTTCAAGCTGCTTTAAGGTTAAAACAATCTGTAATATATTCGTTTCATATGGCATCAACATTTGACTTTTTATTAGATTGTTATAAAGAGATTGAGTTGTCAATTACTCATGGATTTAAATATAAATTTCCAATTCCTAAAATCTATGAATTTCATGAAAAAGAATTAAAATTTGTAGATGTTGTTGTATTTAGGGCAGAACTCTGATTTTAAACATAGCTTTATATAGTATATAAAAGATATTATATACTAATATATTCTAACTGAGTATAGATTTTAGTAGCTGAAGAAAATTTAAGCTACGGATATTATAGTTGATATAATATTTTTCAAATGTATAACGTTATTTAGTGATAGCTATCTAATTTTCACAATCTTTATATAGGTTAAAATATATAACTATAATCTAATGTATAAAGATGAGCTATCCGTATTCGTACCAAATTCTTATCTCTCTGAGAGTAAAGATTTTAAAGTTCGTACTTATAAAGTAGGAATTTTAGGTCGTGCTTTAGCAGTTTTCAGAGCGAATAGAGTTGTTATTTATAACGACACTAATAATGAAGATGGTATTTACGAAGAGGATGGAAAATTCATGGCAGAAGTTCTCTCTTATATGAACACTCCTCAATATTTGAGAAAAAGAGCGTTTCCAATAAAAGCAGAACTTAAGCACGTTGGTATTCTTCCTCCTTTGAGAGCTCCACATCATCCTGTAGATGATTCTCCAGACGTGGGGGATTATAGACAAGGTTTTACTGTAAAGAGAACTAAAAAAGGAACTTATGTGGATATAGGTATGGATAAACTTGCATTTTGCAAGGAACAGCTTACAGTGAATAAAATATTTAGCTTTAAACTCACTAAGCTTGCTAAAGAAGTAATAGTCACACCTGAAGTACCAGGTGACATTTACTGGGGATATGAAGTTATCTCCACAAACAAGAGTCTTAAAAATAGCTTAAAACTAGTTAAACCTGATTTTGTAGTAGAAACTACAAGATACGGTGATTCTATAAATTCTATTTTTGATCAATTACAAAGTAAAATAGAAGAATGTAGTAATATCGCTATTTGTTTTGGTGGACCGTATTCTTCAATTACAGAAAACATTTCCTCTGGGAATTATGACTTAATTAAGTTAAATACAATTCCTGATCAAGGAACTGAAACTGTTAGAACCGAAGAAGCGGTTGTAGCTACACTTTCTTTATTTAATTTACTTTAAATGTGTTATCTAGATTCATTTATATCTATTTAGCTAGCTTGCTCTATCTTTTATACATTTTTCAAAGTTATTAAGACTTAATCTTGATAATTAGCACTTTATACATTGAAATAAGACTTCTTTGAAGTTGAATATATTAAAATTGATGTTTATATAGTTTTGAAAAAAACTATTAATCAAAAATTTAAACTGAAAAAATAATAGGAAATTTAATAGGAGGTTAAGTTAAATGGTAAGACATCACCAGCCAAGAAAAGGTTCTGTTGCTTTTAGTCCAAGGAAAAGAGTAGCAAAAGAAACACCTAGAGTAAAATCTTGGCCGCAAAACGATGAACCAAAATTATTAGGCCTCGCGGGTTATAAAGTCGGTATGACACATGTAATGACAATTGATACTGATAAAAACTCTCCAACTAACGGAATGGAAATTTTTACTCCAGTAACCGTATTGGAAGTACCGCCGGTCGTAGTTATGGGAATAAGAGCATACGAAAAAACTTCTCGTGGAATGAAAGTCATCACCGAAGTACTTGCAGACAATTTAGACGAAGAACTCTCAAGGAAAATTTCACTCCCTAAAGAGTACAATAAATCTGAAGCTATTGCAAAAATACAAGGTGTATTAGACAACACAGAAGAAATTAAAGTTTTAGTACACACTAATCCTAAAGTTACTAGTGTACCTAAGAAAAAACCAGATATATTTGAATGTGGTATTGGAGGAGCAAATCCTGAAGAAAAATTAAACACTGCATTAGAATTATTAGGTAATGAAGTACCAGCTAGTGACATTTTAAAAGAAGGTCAATTTGTTGACGCAATTGCAACTACTAAAGGAAAAGGATTCCAAGGTGTAGTAAAAAGATGGGGAATTAGAATTCAGTACGGTAAAGCTAGAAGAAGTGGTAAAGCTAGACACGTAGGTTCAATTGGACCTTGGACTCCATCAAGAACTATGTGGACTGTTGCTCAAGCAGGTCAAATGGGATACCACAAAAGAACTGAATTTAACAAAAAAGTTTTAAAAATTGCATCTGCAGATGAAGTAGATCAAATTAACCCAGATGGAGGATTTGTAAAATATGGTGTCGTCAAAAACGATTATGTTTTAGTTAAAGGTTCACTTCCTGGCCCATCTAAAAGATTAGTGATTTTAAGAGAAGCTATCAGACCTACTAAGGCTGAAGATGTACCTCAAATAAACTATATCAGTACAAAATCTAAACAAGGGGTATAATCATGAAGGTAAATGTTTATTCAATGGAAGGAGAAGTCAAAGGAGACATTGAACTTCCAGCTATTTTTAACGAAGAATTCAGACCTGACCTTATTAAAAGAGCTGTAATTTCTTCACAAACTGCAAGAGTTCAACCATGGGGTAATGACCCAATGGCTGGAAAAAGAACTACTGCTGAATCTTGGGGATCCGGTAGAGGTGTTGCTAGAGTACGTAGGATTAAAAATGGTGTAAGAGCTGCTTTCGGACCAATGTCCATCGGTGGTAGACAAGCACACCCTACAAGAGCTGAAAAGAATCATCATGAAAGAATTAACATCAAAGAAAGAAGATTCGCAATTAGATCAGCTGTTGCAGCAACTTCAGATAAAGAACTTGTAGAAAACAGAGGACACAAAGTCGGTGACATTGAACAATTACCAATTATTGTTGAAGATGCATTCTGTGAATGTAAAACTACTGCAGAAACTCGTGAAGTCTTCAAAAAATTAGGTGTATTCGATGACATCACTCGTGCAAAAGAAGGTAAAAAAATTAGAGCAGGTAAAGGAAAAACCAGAGGCCGTAAATACAAAAAAGTAAAAGGACCTCTCGTTGTTGTTGGAGAAGACAAAGGTATTTCATTAGCTGCAAGAAACCACGCTGGTGTGGATGTTGTTGTAGTTGAAAACTTAAATGCTGAGTTATTAGCTCCAGGTACTCACTCAGGTAGACTCACTATTTTCACCGAATCAGCTATTGAAAAATTAGGAGGTTTATTCCAATAATTTGGAAAACAGGTGATTATTATGGATTCATATGATATACTTATTAAACCTCATGTTACTGAAAAAACCATGAATTTAATCGACTTTAATAACGAAATTACTTTCGTTGTAAACCGTAAAGCTAACAAAGGTCAAATTAAAAGAGTTTTTGAAGATTTATACGAAGAAAAAGTCGCTAGAGTAAACACTCACATTACTCCAAAAGGTATTAAAGTAGCATACATTAAACTTGTTGAAGAAGAAATGGCAGAAGAAATTGCTGTCAAATTAGGTGTATTCTAAGGAGGAATTTGAATGGGTAAACGATTAATACATCAAAGAAGAGGAAGAGGAACTCCTACCCACCGTGTTGCTTCTCACCGTTTTAAAGATAAAATTAGATACAGATCTTACGATGCTTTAGAAAAAGAAGGCAGTATTAAAGGAATCGTTATCGATATTGTACACGATCCTGCTAGGACTGCTCCTATTGCTGAAGTTAAATTTGAAAATGGAGAAAAGAAATTTATCTTAGCACCTGAAAGTATTCAAATTGATGATGAAATTGAATGCGGTATTTCAGCACCTATTAAATTTGGTAACACATTACCACTCGCTGAAATTCCTGAAGGTACTCCTATTTACAACATCGAAAACACTCCAGGAGATGGAGGTCGTTTTGTAAGATCTTCCGGTACTTACGCTTCTTTAATTACTCACGATGCAACTCAATCTGTTATTCAATTACCATCTGGTGAATTGAAACACTTAAACCCTGCTTGCCGTGCAAGTATTGGTGTTGTTGCAGGTGGAGGAAGAAAAGATAAACCATTCCTCAAAGCTGGTAAAAAATGGCATGCTTACAAAGCAAAAGGTAAAAAGTTCATGACTGTAAGAGGTGTAGCAATGAACGCAGTAGATCACCCTCACGGTGGAGGAAACAGGCAACATCCTGGACGTCCTACTACTATTTCAAGACATGCTCCACCAGGAAGAAAAGTTGGTTCCATTGCAGCAAAAAGAACAGGATTAAGAAGATAAAGAGGGTGGTCATTTGGCAAGAAAAATATTTAAATATAAAGGTTATACTCTTGAAGAATTACAAGCTTTGTCTTTAGAAGAAGTAATGGAATTATTCCCTGCTAGACAAAGAAGATCTTTAAAAAGAGGATTTTTACCAAGACAACAAATTGTCATGGATAAAATGAGAAAAGCAAAAGAAGAAGGAAGTAAAGATGGTAGACCTGTTGTTATCAGAACTCATTGTAGGGACATGATTGTTCTTCCTGAAATGGTAGGAACTACTTTTGGTATTTACAATGGAAAAGACTTTGTTGAAGTTACAATAGCTCCCGAAATGATTGGACACTATTTCGGTGAATACGCACCAACTAGACAAAGAGTACAACACGGAGACCCAGGTATGGGTGCTACCAGATCATCTATGTTTGTACCGCTTAAATAAGGAGATTAGATCATGGCTAAAAATAACTACGCTTATAACGAAGATGTAAACGAAGCAAAAACTGCACGTGCTATGGCAAAATCTCTTAAGATTTCACCTAAACACTGTGTGGAAATTTGTAATGCATTGAGAGGAATGGATGTTGATAAAGCTATCATTTACTTAAATGATGTTATTGACATGAAAAAATCAGTTCCTTTCAAAAGACATAATAAAAAAGTTGGTCACAGAAAAGGACAAGAAGGTTGGCCTAGTGGAAGATACCCAGTTAAAGCAGCAGCTGAAGTTTTAAGAGTTTTAGAAAACGCAATCGCTAATGCTGAATACAAAGGTATGGACACTGAAAAATTAGTTATTGAACACATTTCCTCTCATAAAGGAATTGTAATAAGAGGAGCTATCCCAAGAGCATTTGGTAGAGTAACTCCATTCAATACTCCAACTACTCATATTCAAATTGTATTACAGGAGGCTTAAATTATGATAGAAAAAGATTTTGTCACAGAGGGCCTTAGAAGAACTAGAATTGATGAATACTTAGAAAAAGAACTCAAAAGAGCAGGTTACGGTGGAATGGACGTTCAAATTACACCTTTAGGTACTATGGTTAAAATCTATGCAGAAAGACCTGGTATGGTTATTGGTAGAGGTGGAAAAAACGTTAAATCTATTACCCAAACTCTCAGAAATGATTTTGGTTTAGATAATCCACAAATTGAAGTACAAGAAGTAACTGTTCCTGAATTAAACCCTAAAATCATGGCATACAAAATTGCTAACATGTTACAAAGGGGTATGCATTTCAGAAGAGTAGCTTATTCCACTATTCGTAGAATTATGGGTGCTGGAGCACAAGGTGTAGAAGTAATTATTTCTGGAAAGATCAGAGGTTCTAGATCTGCTGTAGCTAAATTCGTTGAAGGTTACATTAAAAAATGTGGTGAACCTGCAACTAGATTCGTAGAAGAAGGATTTGCTACCGTACAATTAAAACCTGGTGTATTAGGTATCTATGTAAGAATTATGCCTCCAAACACTGTTTTACCTGATTCTGTAGAAATTCTCCCTCCAAAAATGACAATCGTCGAAGATGATGTTGAAGTCGAAAGTGAAGAAATCACTGAAGAAGAAATCGTCGAAGAAGAAATCATTGAGGAAGAAGAAGATTTCGAAGAATTAGAAGAAGTAGAAGTTGTTGAAGAAGAGGCTGCAGAAGAAGCTGAAGATTCTGAGGATGAGGAATAAACTTATCTGATTTAAAGAGTTGGTAAAATGGCAATTTTAAGAAGTAAAGAAATTTGGGACATGGAAGTTGATGAGATTCAAGATAAATTGGTCGAACTCAAAGCTGAATTATCCAAAAGTATTTCTAAAAGTGCAGCTGCTGGGGTTATTGAAAACCCAGGAAAAATTAGAGAATTGAAAAGAACTATTGCTCGTGTTCTTACAATATTGAATGAAAAACAGAAGGAGAATTAGATGTCAAAAATCTGTGAAGTATGTGGTCTTCCTGAAGAACTTTGTGTCTGTGAAGAGATTGCTCGTGAAGTTCAAACTTTCAAAGTATTCACAGTTAGAAGAAGATTCGGAAAACTCATGACAATTATTGAAGGAATTGACGAACACGATATTGATATTAGAGAACTTACAAAAACCTTAAAAGCTAAATGTGCTTGTGGTGGTACTAGTAAAAACGGACAAATTGAGCTCCAAGGAGATCATAAAGTTAAAGTTAAACAAGTATTATCCGATATGGGTTTCTCCTCTGATACTATCGAAATTCGCGAATCTAAGAAAAATAATAAAAGAAGGAGATAATTCTGGATATAATTGGATATTCAATCGAATTTTATAATTTTTCTGCATGAATAATTATAATAGTTATTTCACAAGAGGGATTGGGCATGATAACTACAAAAAATTTGGTTCACCATGAATTTATTGGACTAAATGTTGAAGTTGTTGGTAAATCCCTTAGTGGAATTGTTATCGATGAGACAAAGAATACCATTAAAATTGAGGTTGATTCAAAAGGGCAAAAAATGGAAAAATTAATTCCAAAGAATGACTCAATATTTCGATTTGAGATTCCTTCTGGGGAAATAGTTGAAATAGATGGTAAGATTTTGTCAATTCGTCCTGAAGATAGAATAAAAAAAAGATTTAAAAGAATATAAATGGTGATAATATGATTGGGCTTAATGTTCAAGAACCAAAAACTACATGTGAAGATCCTAACTGTCCATTCCATGGAACTTTAGCTATCAGAGGCCAAGTTCTTGAAGGTACAGTAGTTTCTAATAAAGTTGAAAGGACTATCACTGTAGAACGTAGTTACTATAAATTTATTAGAAAATACGAAAGGTATGAAAAAAGAAAATCAAAAATTAATGTTCACAAACCAGATTGTTTAGATGTAAAAGCAGGTGATTCTGTAAAAATTGCAGAATGTAGACCTTTAAGTAAAACTAAACACTTTGTTTTAGTTGAAGTAAAAGAAGGAGAGTAATTTTAATGAAAGCATTAACATCAAATGTCACTAAAGCTTTACCTATTGGAGCTCGTCTTCAATGTGTTGATAACACTGGTGCTCGTGAAATCGAAATTATTTCCGTTAAAGGGTACAAAGGTACTCGTAGGAGAATCGATGTAGCTAGTGTTGGAGATTTAATCATTGCTTCAGTTAAAAAAGGTACAGCAGACATGAGAAGAGAAGTCGTAAACGCAGTAGTCGTTAGACAAAAGAAAGAATACAGACGTGCTGATGGTCTTCGTGTTAAATTTGAAGATAATGCATCTGTTATCATTACTCCTGAAGGAATATTAAAAGGATCTGAAATTAGAGGTCCTGTTGCTAAGGAAGCAGCTGACAGATGGCCTAGTGTAGGTAGTGCAGCAAGTATTTTAGTATAGGTGAAAAAATGTCAATACAACCAAGAAAACAAAGAAAAGCTCTTTACACTGCTCCTGCACATGCTCGTGGTAAACATATGAGTGCTACTTTAAGTAAAGATTTAAGGAAAAAAATTGGTACTAGATCTTTACCTTTAAGAGTTGGAGACAAAGTACAAGTTCTCCGTGGAGATTTTAAAGGGCAAGAAGGAAAAGTCTTAGAAGTAGACTACGGTAATTATAAAGTATGCATTGAAGAAGTTACTTTATCAAAACCTGACGGAACCGCAGTTTTCCTTCCAGTAGATCCATCTAATTTAATGATAATTAAAGCAGATTTAGATGATGATAGAAGAACTAAAAACGTAAAAGGAGATAATTAAATGGCTAAAATGGGATCTAGAAAACATCTTAAAAGATATAAAGCGCCTAAAACCTGGCCTATCCATCCTAAAGAAGATACATGGACAGTAAAACCTGCTCCAGGTACTCACGCTATTAAAGATTCTATCTCTTTAACCTTAGTTATTAGAGATGTTTTAGGTTTAGCTGACAACTCCAGAGAAGCAAAAAGGATTATTAACTCCGGAAATGTTCTCGTAGATGGAAGAGTTGTTAAAGATTATAAATTCCCAGTAGGTTTCATGGATATCATTGAAATCCCAAAAACTGGTGAAGCTTATAGAATTCTTTTAGATAACAAAGGAAGATTACAATTAAACACTATTGATGATAGTGATGTTAAATTATGTAAAATCATTAACAAAACTACTATTAAAGGAGGTAAAACTCAATTAAATCTTCATGATGGTAAAAACATAATTGTAGAAGAAGATACTTTTTCCTCTGGTGACGTTATCACTGTAAAAGTAGCAGATAATGAAATCGTAGATACCTTCAAATTAGAAGAAGGAGCTACTGTTTTAGTTACTGGTGGTAAACACACAGGTGAATTAGGTACTGTAAGTGAGATTATTGAAAACAAATCCACTAACCCTAACACAATTATTATTGAAAACAAATCAAAAGATAACTTCTTAACTTTAAAAGATTATGCTTTTGTTGTTGGAACTGATGCACCATCAATTTCTTTATTGGAGGTTAATCAATGAACCCAATGAACGAAGTACAAATTGAAAAAGTTACTATAAACATCGGTGTAGGAGAATCTGGTGAAAGATTATCCCGTGCAATTTCTCTTTTAGAAGAAATGTTTGATCAAACCGCTGTAAAAACCTTCTCAAAAGTAACTAACCCTGAATGGGGTATTAGGAAAAGACAACCTATCGCATGTAAAGTAACTTTACGTGGAGAAAAAGCTGAAAAAGCTATCGATATGGTATTAGAAGGTATTGAAAGAAACATCAAACCAAGACAATTTGATGCACAAGGAAACCTTTCCTTTGGTATTAAAGAACACATCGATATTCCAGGTCAAAAATATAATCCAGATATTGGTATTTTCGGAATGAACCTTTCTATTACTTTCGAAAAACCTGGTTACAGAATTGCAAGAAGAAAACTCAGACAAACAAAAGTTCCTCAAAGACACAGAGTAACCAAAGAGGAAACTATGAAGTTTATGGAAGATAATTTCAACGTAAATTACGTAAATGAATAAATAGGTGATAATTTGCCAAGAAAATACGGAAAAGCAGCAAAAAAATGTACTCGCTGTGGAGACCACTCTGCAATTGTAAGTAGATATGGACTTAACTTATGCAGACAATGTTTCAGAGAAATTGCTCCTAAAATAGGTTTTAAAAAATATAATTAGAGGTATAATTATGAGTCTTATGGATTCTCTTGCTGACGCATTAACAAATATCAGAAATAACGAATTACAAGTAAATGATTCTTGTGTTATTTCTCCTGCATCCAAATTAATTGGGCATGTTTTAAGCGTTATGCAAAAAGAAAGTTATATTGGTAATTTTGAATTAGTAGAAGACGGTAGGGCAGGTAAATTTAACGTAGAGTTATTAGGAAACATCAACAAATGTGGTGTTATCAAACCTCGTCACGCTGTTAAGAAAGATGAATTTGAGAAATTTGAAAAAAGATATTTGCCAGCAAAGAATTTTGGTATTTTAATCGTCACAACTCCTGAAGGAATTATGACTCACACTGAGGCTAAAGAAAGAGGAATTGGTGGACGTTTGTTGGCTTACATGTATTAGGTG
>JAKSUH010000034.1 GCA_024413395.1 archaeon | reverse complement strand
GTAATTCCATCTGTTGTTGATACTAATATTTATATTGAAAATGGAGAAATTAAAGAAATTTATGAAACTAGAATGACTGTTAAAGTTCCATCAGGAATGCAAGAAGCAGATCTTGCAAGACCAGTTATTGAGATTCGTGACTTTGAAACTGGGGAACTTAAAAATGAAATCTACACTTATGGTGAACAAACTATTTGTATGGATGTAGCTATGGCAACTGGTTCATCTGATGAAACATACCATAAATCAGCACTTGATAAAATTGCAGAACAAGAAATAGCAAGAAGATTAAAACGTTTCTTACCTAAAGGAAAAGTAAAAGTTGAAATAATTTCTCCAGAAAGAGCTAATATTTATATTAATGAAAAACAAATCCCGAAAATTATTGGTAAAAATGGAAAAAGAATAGCTGAGATTGAAAAAGCTGTTGGAATTAGTTTAGGTGTTGAAACTTTAGAAGATTCAGCAGAACATATTCCAAAAGGAAAACTCTTTGAAGTCGAAGTTATTGAAACCCATAAACAAATAATCTTAGATATGGGAGATGTAAATAGTGGTGCTAATTTTGATGTATTTATTGAAGGAAAATACTTATTGACAGCAACCACATCCTGTCAAGGTGAAATTAAAATTAAAAAAGGCATTGAACTTGCTGAAATTATTGAAGAAGCTATAGATTATGATATGCAGATTACTGCTTGTAAAAAATAGGTGTTTAAATGAAAATAGGTGCTTCCACACTTGCAATTGCAAATGAAAAATTTGGTGAAAATTTAGGTTTTTATGAAGATTTAGATTTAAAGTATATTGAAATTATAGATCAATACCCTAATATTGATGATAATGCAGATTTGCTCAACTCTTTTAATTTTAAATATACAGTTCACAGCCCTATAGTTGATATTAATATTGCTTCTTTAAATGAAGCAATTAGACAAACTTCTATTAATGAAATTAAAAAAAGTATGGACTTAGCTACTAAAATAAATGCAGATTTAGTTGTTGTTCATCCAGGTAATGTTCCATTTATGGGAAGAGGTCTTGAAGATGTAATTTACGAGATTGGGAAAAAATCAATTATTGAACTTGGAGAATATGGTCAAGAGATAGGTGTAACTCCTGCAGTTGAAAATATGCCTGACTTTGAAGGAGCTATGCATAAAGACATTAATGTATTAAGTGAATTACTTGAGAGTATTGATACTGCAATGACATTAGATGTTGGACATGCAAACACATTAGGATATACTCCAGACGAGATGTATTCTTCTGCGATTAAACATATACATATGTCCAATAATTATGGTGATGATGACTCACACCTTGCACTTAATGAAGGCTCTATTGATTTTAAAGAAGTCTTTGATATTTTTGAGAGTAAAAAATATAATGGCATCTATATGCTAGAACTAACTAGCAATGATTCTATCGAAAAAAGTCTTGAATACATCAAAAATTTATAATAATTTTTGATTTTTATCTTCTTTTTTAAAGTGTAAATATTTTGTTTCGATTACTTTTTTAATATTTTGGGTAGTGATCTTACCAATACCTTCGACTTCAGTTAATTGTTCTTCAGAAGCATTAAAAATATTTTCTACAGACCCAAAATGCTCTAATAATTTTTTAGCATGAACTGGCCCGATATTAGGTAAAGATTCTACAATAAAAATTTGTTGTTCCCAAATATTAACTGGTTTTTTATCTGTTCTTATAGAAATAGGAGTTTTTTCACCTTTTTGTTCTCTTACAGCGATTCTTTTTATCATAGCTGCTGTATCTTGTGAATCACGAGTAGGAATAATACTTATACCGAAATCTAATGCTATTGAAGCAATAGTTCCTCTAATTGCATTTGGATTAATATAACCATTGTATAAATCATTACCTTCTAAAATAATAATAGGTTTTTTAAACTCTTCTCTTAATTGAGTCGCTTGTTTAAATAAACGTTTATCAACAATAGAATCAACAAAATCTTTTGCTGTTTTTCTTTCAATTACCACATCATCACTAACTTGATAATCTCCAACAATCATAGTTTGAATTTTGGTATCAACTTCCATATCAGATAGATATCTAATTACTTTAGAATTACCTTCACGACTATCTGCAAATACAAGAGGTTTTTCAATATTTTCTTTCTTCTTATCAAGAACTTTTACTTTTTTTTGTGCTTCCATTCTTTCAATAGCTGAACGATTAAGCTCATCAATAACTTCTTGATCAATTAATTGAGCCCTCATACTATCTTCTTTACGAATAGAAGACCAATATGCACCTTCATCCATAGTTCCTTCGGTGAGTAAAACTTTAACTCTTCCAGAGTCTTTACGTCCAGTTCTACCTCTTCTTTGAATCATACGGACTTCACTACCTACTGGTTCATAAAGAATAACTAAATCTACTGCAGGAATATCGATTCCTTCTTCAGCTACACTTGTAGATATTAAAACATCATATTTACCTGCTCTAAATTCTTTAATAATTTGTTTTTGCTCTTTTTGAGATAATCCTTTTTGATTATTACGTGATGCTTGACCATAAAATTTAGCAGATTTAATTCCTTCTTTTTCAAATTTCTCATAAATCATTTCTAAAGTATCTCTATACTGTGTAAAAACAATGATTTTAGAATCTTTTTGAGTATTTTCATCAGAAAAACGAGTAGATTGTAATTTAGTTTGACTATCTTCACTAAATTCATTTTTAACTATATCAGTCAATTTTTTAAGTTTTGGATGTTCGCATCCATTTCTTTCTGCATCACGAGCAAGTCTAATAGCTTTACCAAAGTTAACATCAGAAATCAATGATTTAGCAGCTCTTGTTTGTTTTTTACGTAATCTTGAAACATATTGATTAAAAGTAGAAACTCCTTGAGTTTCAATTAATCCTTGAGAATGTTGAATATTAATTACAGCACTCAAAATAGACATAGCACGATAACATTCACTATTAGGATTAGCAGAAGTAGCAATTTTATTTTGAACTCTTACTCTGGCTTTAAGAATATCTCTCTTATTTACAGATACCGTATTGATAATACCCATATTTTTAAGACCTTTTAATCTAATTTTTAAAGCCTTAGTAACACAATCCTTTATTTTTTCAAGTTCTTGACTCATTTGAACTCTAACCCAATCAATTTCTAAAGGATTAAAATAAGGTCTAACATCAGCATCATCTTCTGTTTTAACAACAATATTTTGAATATATAAATTTTCACAAACCTCTTTAATTTTAAATTTATCAGATCCAGGAGATGCTGTTAACCCTAAAATTAAATTAAATTTAGATTCTTTAATATACCTAGATGCTAAATAAACATAAGAATAAGAACCAACACCATGGTGACATTCATCAAAAACAATTAAAGAAACATCCTCTAAAGTATATCTTTCATTTAATAAATCAGATTCAAGAGTTTGTGGAGTAGCACAAATGATTCTAGATTCTGCCCATCTTTTTTCTCTTTCATTAGGACTAACAGAACCAGTAATAGAAGTACATGGTAGATTTAAAAATTGTTTAAAACTATTTTCATGCTGAATAGCAAGAGGTTTTGTTGGAGCTAAAATTAGAATTTTAGAATTTTTAACTTGATTAAGTCTTTCTGCTCCGACTAAAATAGCTATAATTGTTTTTCCCAATGCAGTTGGAGCAACAATCATTGTATTTCCTTTTTTTAATACATCTCCAGCTAAAACTTGTTGATATAATCTTGCTTCAACTGTATCAGGTACTATCAAAGGATGTTTTATATAATCTGCCATAATTCCTCTTTTAATTTTATTTATTTATAAACTCTTTTAAAGAGCATTTGAAAACTAACTATTATTTTTTAAACTAGAAAAATATTCTGTTCCTGCTTGACCAATAGTTATAATAGCTTCACAATCAATTGTTAATGCAGTTTTTATACCATTTTCAACTTCTTTTAAACTTGCACCTGTTGTTCCATCAACAATAAATGATTCATCAGCTTGTGATAATAAAATACGTTCTTTTAATTCTGGATTTTTAGTAATCCTTTCTTTAGCTACTTTTTGAGAAGCTTTAGAACAAGCTACAATATAATTTGAATATTGTAAAACTTTATCAAAAATTTCATTGTCTCCAACTTCACCAGATTCAGAAGAGATAGTAATTACAACTGCAAAAGTATCATAAAGTTGATTGAATGATCTTAAAACGGTATCAACACCACCAGGATTGTGAGCATAATCTGATATTATATCTTTTCCATTTTTTTGACAGATTTTTTCCATTCTTCCTGAAACACCTGTAAAAGTAGAAACAGATTTTACAATTTTATCGTAGGGTAAATCCAAGAATTCATGAGCTGCCACAATAACTCCTGAAACATTATAAACATTATGTAATCCATCAAGTAACATTTTAACTTCAATTTTTTCACCTAATGGATCAAACAAATCAAAAGTCCTATTTTCTAAATCAATATTAGTAGCAATAAAATCAGATTCAGGAGTAGTTAGACCACAATTTCTACAGAAATAATAACCAGAACCAGAAATTATTTCTTTTACAGTTAATTCTTCACCACAAACACACTGTTTTGAATTAGAATCATCTGCAACCCAATCAAGTCCAAAAGTAATTACTTCCCCTTGAAAGTCTAATTCTTTAAGTAAACCCAAAATAGTAGGGTCTTGAGCATTAACAATAATTTTTTTACCATTTAAAGAAGAAATTAATTCCCCTTTAACATGAGCATAATCTAAGAAACTTGTAGTTAAATGGTCTGGAGTAATATTAGTCATTAAAGCCATACTCATATCTGAATTAACACAAGTTCTTTCAACAGTACCTTTAACACCAAAAGTTCCCACTTCTAAAATAGCTACTTCACCATTAAGTCTAGATTGTAATATAGGAAGATATTCTGCATTTCCTTGCATATTAGCTAAATTATGTTCAGTAGGAATAATTCCATTATCATAAGCAATTTTTTTAAGTAAATTAATAGAAGTAGTTTTTCCATTAGTTCCTGTAATTCCAAATACAGGTTTATCAGGCCTAAAAGTTTCTAAAACATCTTCTAATTCAAATATTTTAATATTTTTCTCTTGAGCAATAGTAAATATTTTTGATTTTTTAGATAAACTTGGTGGAGGTACTAAATAATCAATTTCATCAAAAAATTCATCAGGGTTTCCACCATGATAAACTTTAATATCATAACCTTCTAAAGAACTAGCAAACCTACATTCTTCTTTAGAAGACATATCAGTTCCAATTACTTTAAATCCCCTATCTGAAAGTACACGTGCAATTAAGTTAGCATTTGCACCACAAATACCAACTACACCAAAAGTCTTATTAGAATCAATCATATTTTTTACTTCCTATTTCAAGACCTTTCATTATTTTTTCAACAGTAGTTAAACGGTCATAAGCAATTAAAGGACCCATATGTAAAATTATATCTCCAGGTTTAGAATATTTAAAAGTTAAAGCAGCTGCTTCAGTAATATTTTCAACAGCTACTTTAGTAGCATTAGGATTATCAATAGCATCTAAAATTTCATAAGCAGCTTCCATTTCAACTTCCTGAGTTACTTCATTAAACCCACTAGCAATAACAATATCAACATATTGATTTACAAGTTCGCCTACTTCTTTTTTATCTCTTTTAGATAATGTATCAAAATGATCTAAAAATAAAACTACATTTTCATCTTTAAAGTATTCTAATGTAATTTTCATTCCATCATATAAAAATGCAGAATCTAAAATGACTTGTCTACCATTCCAATTACCAACATCTTCCATATGTGCTGGAAGACCTCTAAAATTAGTCAATGCTTCAATTATATCTTCTTCACTAACACCATAAGTTAAAGCAAGTGCACTAGCCCCTACAGAGTTTTCAAAGAAATAACTCATCATATGGAAAGGAGTAGTGAATTCACCTTTATCATATTTAATAGATAATGATTTCTCACCAACAGTTCCTACAAAATCACAGTCATCATCTAAAGAATAATACAAAGCATCATCTCTAGCTTTTTCAATAAACTCACGACAACTATTATTTGAAATAAATGTTTCACTCATTTGTTGTAAAATCATTTTACGTTCTTGATATTTCTCCAAAGAACCTCCAAATTCAGATAAATGGTCCTCTGCAACATTTGTTAATAAAGCAATTTTAATAGATAATTTATTTAAAAGACCTATTGTTCCATGTGGAAGTTCAAAAATAGCTATATCACAATCTTGAGCTTTACCTTTAACAATTCCATCAATAATAGCTTCGCTAACAAGATTATTAACTAAAGAAGAACAAGACCATACTTTATATCCTGCTTGTTTAAATAAGGAAGTTGTTATGAATGTAGTGGTTGTCTTTCCCATTGTTCCAGTAATACCTAATATATCCACAGGTATTTCATTATCAACCATCTGTGCAAACTCTTCGTTTGAGATAATATGTACATCAGAGTCAGCTATCTTAACTGCAATCGGAGCAGTTTCAGGTAAACTCGGAGCTTTATAAACAGACTCAATTCCTTCAAGTGATGGGTCTTTATTTCCTAAATCTAAAATTACTCCTTCTTTCTCCATTTGCAAGAGTATTTTTTGAACATCTTCTTTAAAATCTGTTATCTCTTTAGGATCTGTAACAGTAACTTGATGTCCCTTATAATTTAATAATCTTGCAACAGGTCTACCTGCATTACCTGCACCAACAATTAAATAATTCATAACAATCTTCCTTTTAATTTAAATTAATTAATTATTATGTTTATTATTTAATTTAAACTTTAAGAAAAACTAATAAATGATTTTTGTAATTAATATGTTAGCTATTTATAAAAAAATAGTTATTTTTTCAAGAATTTGAAAGATAATATTAAACCATTATCATGAATCCATTCATATTCAGCATCTAATTGAGAAAGCAAAGCTTGCATAATTGTGTGTCCAACACCACTTGCATTATTTAACTCTTCATCAGAACAACCTACACCATTATCTCCTAATAAAAAATTCCTATATTCGGTATCATCTTTAATAGTAACATAGATTTTATCTTTACCATAAGGAAACGCATATTTAAATGAATTTGTTAAAAATTCATTAATAATTAAAGCTAATGGAAGAATAGTGTCTAAATTAATATCAATATCGTCTATATCAATTTCATATATAATATTATCATTTTTATAAATTTTAAAGAATGATTTAAGTAAATCATCTATATATTGTTTTAAATTAACTTTTCCAAAGTCATGATCACCAAGTAAATTACTATGAACAAGACTCATAGCCATGATATGAGAATTAATATCATCTAATATTTCTATAGTCTTTTCATCAGTTGTTTGTTTCTTTTTAAGATTTAAAAAACTTACAATAAGTTGTAAATTGTTTTTTACACTATGATGAACTTTTGCCAATAATTTATCGTTTAAAAGGTTAGAGTCGATTAAATTTTGTTTTTCTACAAGAGCTTGTTCTGAATTAACTTTTCGTCCATAAGAAATAATAAATATCCAAACTATTAATAAAACAGTAGAAACAAAAAGGATGTCAGCATGCCCTACGAAAAGTGGTTGGAAGAAAGTATAACCAAAAAAGGTAAAGAAAATCGCCAAAAGAATAGTGAACCCAGTCATAGAAAGAAGTAAAATAACAAATGAATGACTTAAATTAGTATCAAAACAAAAAATATCAGTATAACCTTCAGTTGGATAAACAAATGCAAACATAACTGCCCAACACATATGACAAATAAAGTAATGAATAACAATTAATGGATTTCCACTATATAAATAGAATAAAACCCCACCTAAACCTAAGAAAAAGTCACATGAACAAATTATATCCACAACTTTAAGATATTTCTTAAATACAATTAAAATACATTCGATTACACAAAAAAGTCTGAATTTGGCCAACAATAGGATTTGCACAATAAGCAAGTGCCAAATCAGAAGTTTCTATACCCCAGTAACTTGCAGGATTTAAAAAATTATACAATACAGTTACAAAAACGATCAAAGTTAAAGCAATTTTCCATTTATTAGAGAGTTCATCTTTTAATAAACAGACAAAAACACACAATAAACAGGTGAAATTAAAATTAATATAAAATTAACTATTTGTATAGGTATATTAGAATTAATATTAAAGGTCATGAAAAATCAGCAAATACAATGATAAGAATTATAAAAGCGGTTGTTAATGAGTATTTTTTCATACGTTCTATTCTTTCAAGATTGTAAATGCTTCTCATGATTAAACCCTATGCTTAATTCGCATTAGTATTTATAAAAATAGATATAAAAACTTTTTGATTAAAAATAATGAAAAAATAAAAAAAGGATTAAATAAATTTAATTAAATTATCAACATCATCATATACGACGTCAAGGCCACACATTGATGGAACATAATTAGCTGCCTTTGCAGAGTTAACACCAATAACTTCAAAGCCCATATCTTCAATAGGAGCTACAACCATACAGGTATCACATACCACATTTCCGCCTGCTTCTTCAATTATTTGTGTAAAACCCATCCTATCAGCAGATGCTTTAACAGAGATAGATGTACAAATCCAAAGTTTATTTTTAATAGTTTTACCTTGAACAATCCTAGCTACTTTTTTAATTTCTTCTAATGAAGCATGAGGACAACCTAAACAAATTAAATCTGCTTCTTTATCAGTAGTAGTTAATTTTTCTCTAGTTGCTAAAATATCTTCACTAGAAATAGCTATTTTATCTTCAGCATTTTCAGGTTTTGCTACTTTATATTCAGGAGTAATATTTTCCATGTGGTATAAAGCAACTGATCCTGAACTAGCTAAAGCTGCTCCTAAAGTTTTTAAATCATTATTATCAGGAATATTTGGTATTTTAAAGTAAGGAACACCACTACCAACTTCTTGACCAATAATATAACCTAAAGCTCCAAAATCAGCTCCTTTAAGTTCACAATCAACATCTACAACTAAATTAGCAAATCTGTTTTCTTCAAAATGGAAACCATGTAAAGGAGTTTTTCCAACAATAGCTGCAGCTAATGCACCTGGACCTCCTTCACGATTTGTACGTGCTCCAATAACTGAATTTACAAATGCAACTGCAGAAGATTCAGACCAAGAAATATGATTTTGGAATCTTGGAACATTTCCTACTAAATAAGGAGTACATGTACAGGTTTTTGTAATTCCTAAAGCACCATATGCATCTACAATTTGATTTTGCTTAATTGCAAATTCTTCAGGAAAACCTAATGCTTTCCAGTTATCTAAATCAGTTCCAGGAGGATTTAAAGTTGAATTTACACGAGCTTGTGCAGTTTTATCACTAGCTAAATCTTGTAAATATTCTAAACCTGCTTCTCCAATAGTTTTATAAGAAACACCAGATACTTGTGCAGAGGTAATGTCTACAAGCTTAGGAGCACCATAAATATCCCCTAATGCAACGAGAATATCCATACTTTTACGAATAGTCTCTCCAAATTCACCATTACACATTTTTTCTTCTTCATTTGTAAGATACATATATATCACTTAAGAATTATTTAATTGATATTCGACCATTTCATCAACTAAGTGTAAGAAATTATCTTTAGCTTCATAAGGTATCATAGCACCTGCTGCAATATCATGGCCACCACCGGTTCCATTAAAGTTAGCAGAACTATCATGTAAAGCTTTTCCTAAATCTACACCTTTATCTACCATATAACGAACAGTACGTCCTGAAATTTTAATATCATTATGAAGTCTAGATAAACCTAAAACCGGTTTTGAATCTTCAATTAAACCACAAGATAATGCAACACTAGCTATTGTACCCATTACAGATTTAAGAACTTTATCTTCACTGTATAAGTATTGAATAGCTTCTAATTGTTGTGCACCTTCACGTTTAATCCATTCAAGACCTTTTGTTAATTGGTCTCTGTATTTACGTTGTAAATCTAATGCTGTTTCTAAAGTTTTATCTCTTTCACCAATAGCAATTGATAAACCAAGCCCAAATTTCTTATTTTTACCACATGCATCTAAAATAAGAGCATATTCTTCTAAATCACGTAAAAATGGACTTTCTTTAGGAACAATATAACAATCCCCATAAATATCTTCGTTGATTTTAATTAAATTTTGTGCAAGATGATCTTTTTCTTCATCTTCTAAATCGGTAAACTTAAGTCCGTAAGATACACCTATTCTTTCTAAAAATTCAGTAGCTCCTTCTAAATCTTCAGTAATTCCAGGTAATGGAGGAGACAAAGTATAAGCTAATGATTTAAAAAGAGGTTCAGAGGATTTTGATACTATTTTAAGACCTTCAGTAACATCTAAAGTTCCACTTTCAACAGCATCATTTAAAATAAGCTGATTTACACCAGTAAATCCTTCTTGACCTTGCATATCACCAAATGCTCCAACAAGAGCAAAATAAGCAAGATGTTTTTTACCGAAATCTCTAACTACTAAATAGCTAGAACCTGCTCCAGATAAATCCCTACTTCCATCAATGCCGAATAAATGAGGATTTACATGAGTAATATGTTCTTTAGGTTCAACATCACTTACTTGATGATGATCAGCTATGATAACATCAGTTTTAAAAAGATTGAGTTGTTCAATATATGCACTACCCATATCACAGAAAATATATAAATCGTATTTTTCACTTTTTAAAGAATTAATTACATCCTCTTTTAAACGTGGTACGATTGTAGTGTGAAATTGAACATTATCTTCTTTTAAAGCATTCGCTATCACTGCTGCAGCTGAAATTCCATCAGCATCGTTATGAGAAATAATTCTAATAACGTCATTATTATCGATGTGCTTTTTAAGCACACCACAAGCTTCACTAGCCCTATTTAACAAGGAGTGCTGCTTCTTTTGGATTATATCTCCA
>JAKSUH010000033.1 GCA_024413395.1 archaeon | reverse complement strand
TATATTTATTAAAACAAAATGAATTTGAAAAATAAAATAAAAAATATCATGAATTATCATTAATTTTAATAACATATTTATATACAGAAAATCAAATTTATAATATTTATTATATCATATTGAAAAAGGTGTTTACAATGAACGAATTTAATAAAAATATTGGAAACAGAGTACAAGAATTGAGGAAACTTTCCGATATAACTGTAAAAGAGATTGCAGATGATTTAAACATCAATGAAGAAACTTACAGTAAATATGAAAGTGGTGAAATAGATATTCCTGCTAGTTTCTTAAATGAAATTGCACAAATTTTAGGTGTTGATTTAAGTTTATTGTTAACTGGAGAAGAAACTAGAATGAGTATTTTTGACGTTACCCGTTCAGGAAAAGGAATTATCGTCGAAAGAAAAAAAGAATATAAATATGAAAATTTATGTAAAGAATTTGGTCATAAAAAAGCAGAAATGTTTATTGTAACCGTAGATTCTAAAGAAAATGCTATACCTTCATTAAATAGCCATCCTGGCCAAGAATTTAATTATGTGCTTGAAGGAAGTCTTAAATTTTATATCCATAATCATGAGATTATTTTAAACGAAGGAGATTCAGTATTCTTCGATGCAACCCATAGACATGCTATGACTGCAATAGGAGACAAACCAGCAAGATTCTTAGCATCTATAATGTAAAAAAAGAGGGAGAAAATGACACATCTAATAGGAGATTTTGTTGAAAGAGTAGAATATAACTCTTATGAAGATTTTAAAAAGAATTTTAAAATAAAAATTCCTGAAAACTTTAATTTTGCATTTGATGTAGTAGATAAATATGCAGAAATAGATGAAAATAAAATGGCATTAGTTTGGACTAATGATGAAGAATCACATTCATTTACTTTCTCAGAGTTAAAAAAAATATCTAATCAAACAGCAAACTTCTTTAAAAGTTTAGGAATTAAAAAAGAAGATAAAGTAATACTTACATTAAAAAATAGATATGAGTTTTGGATTAGTATGGTAGCACTTCATAAAATTGGAGCTATTGCAATACCTGCAACACACATGTTAAAACGTCATGATATTCATTACAGAATTACAAATGCTGAAATTAAAGCAGTGATAAGTGTTAAAGAAGATGTATTACTTCCTAATTATGAAAGTGTAGAAGAAGAACTCGGTATTGAACTTATTAAAATCGTTGCTGGAGATTATGAAGAAGGATGGATTCCTTTCATGGATTCAATAGCTGAGTTTTCTGAAGAATTTGAAAGACCAACTGGTGAAGAAGCAACTAGAAATGATAGCACTCTTATCTTATATTTCACATCTGGAACTAGTGGAGAACCTAAAATGATAGAACATACCCACTTGTATCCTCTTGGACATATCCCAACAGCAAAGTATTGGCAAAATGTAGTGGATGATGGACTCCACCACACAGCAGCAGATACTGGATGGGGAAAAGCTGTTTGGGGAAATATTTATGGACAATGGATTAGTGGAACTGCTATTTTCATTTACGATTATGTTAGATTTAATGGAATCAAATTAATAGAACATTTAATAAATCACAAAGTTACAACTTTTTGTGCACCTCCAACAATTCACAGAATGTTAATTAAAGAAAATATCGAAGGATATGACTTTTCTAACATACAAACTGTGACTACTGCAGGTGAACCTTTACCTGGTTCCGTTTCTGACAAATTTAAAGAAATAACTGGACTTAGAATCCGCGAAGGATTTGGACAAACCGAATCTGCTTTACTTATTGGTACATACATTTGGATTGAACCTAAATTAGAATCTGTTGGAAAACCAACTCCATTATTTGATATTGAGCTTTTAGATAACGATGGAAATTTAGTAGATGTTGGTCACAGAGGAGAAATTTGTTTAAAAGTTCCTCAAGGAAACTATCCTGGTTTACTTAAGAGATATTATAAAAATCCTGAAAAAACCGATGAAATATGGTATGATGATCATTATCATTGCGGAGATACTGTATGGGAAGATGAAGATGGTTACTTCCATTTCTATGGAAGAACAGATGATATTATTAAAAGTTCAGGATATCGTATTGGACCATATGAAGTAGAAAGTGCAGTTTTATCTCATCCTGCTTGTAGCCACTGTGCTATTACAGGAGTTCCTGATGAATTAAGAGGACAACTTGTAAAAGCTACAATTGTTTTAAACAAAGGCTATGAACCTAGTGATGAATTAATTAAAGAAATTCAAAATCATGTTAAACAAACAACTGCTCCTTATAAATACCCTAGAGTAATAGAATTTGTTGATGAAATTCCTGAAACTATTAGTGGAAAAATTAAAAGAGCAGAAATAAGAAACAACGATATAAAGAAGGCGCAAAATGAGTAATACGAACCCTTACCCTGTAATTAATATAGAAGAATGTAAAGGATGCGAAAGATGTATTATCGCATGCCCTAAACAAGTATTAGAACTCAGCAGCACATTTAACAATGCAGGATATCAATATGCATGTTATTCTGGTGAAGGATGTGTAGGTTGTAGAGATTGTTATTACACTTGTCCAGAACCTTTAGCTGTTGAAATCCATTCATTTAAAAGAATGGTAAATAATGATATTTCAATGATGATTAAACATAAAACTAGGAGATAAAAAATGAGTAATCAAATGGTAAAAGGAAATACAGCAGTTGTTATTGGAGCTTTATACGCAGGCTGTGATTGTTACTATGGATATCCAATCACCCCAGCAAGTGAAATTCTCCATGAAGCAAGTAAATATTTCCCAATGGTAGGCAGAAACTTCGTTCAAGCAGAAAGTGAAGAATCTTCTATCAACATGGTTTATGGTGGATCCGCTACCGGCCATAGAGTTATGACCGCATCAAGTGGTCCAGGAATTAGTTTAATGCAAGAAGGATTTACCTTTTTAGCTGGTGCAGAATTACCAGCAGTGATTGTTGACATTATGAGAGCAGGCCCTGGTCTTGGTAATATTGGTCCTGAACAAGGAGATTACAACCAAATCGTTAAAGGAGGAGGTCATGGAAACTATAAAAACATAGTTTTAGCTCCTAACAGTGTTCAAGAAATGTGTGATTTAACAATGAAAGCATTTGAACTTGCAGACAAATGGAGAAATCCAGTAGTAGTACTTGCAGATGGAACTTTAGGACAAATGGCAGAACTATTAAAATTCCCTAAAGAAGCTATTGAACCTGAAATTGATAATTCAAAATCAATTAGAGGAACAGAAGAAACCTCTGAAAACCTTGTTACATCAATCTTCCTAAATTTTGATCAATTAGAAGATTTCAACTTTGAACTTCAAGAAAAATATGCTAAAATAGCTAAAGAAGATGTAATCATTGATGAATATCAAGTAGATGATGCAGATATTATTTTAGTATCTTATGGAATAAGTAGTAGAATCTGTAAAACTGCTGTAGATAAAAGCAGAGAAAACGGATTAAAAGTTGGACTTTTAAGACCAATTACATTATCCCCATTCCCTGAAAAAAGAATTAAAGAATTAGCAGACAAAGGTGCTAAATTTATCTCTGTTGAAATGAGTAATGGTCAATTATTAGAAGATATTCAACTTGCAGCTTTAAGAAAAGAAGACACATATCTTGTAAACAGAATGGGTGGAAATCTCTTAGAGTTAAAAGATGTTTTAGCTAAAATTAATGAAGTTTCAGGAGGTAAACAATGAGTAAAAAAAGTTATTCAACCGAAAAAGTAGATGGTCTTGATTTAAGAATCTTACGTAATCCTGAATCATTATATGAAGAATATCCTAGAAAAGGAGAAATAAACAAAACTAGTACTCATTACTGTGCTGGTTGTGGTCATGGAATAGCTCATAAAATTATTGGAGAAGCTATGGATGATTTAGAAATAAGAGAAAGAAGTATTATGATTTCTCCAGTAGGTTGTTCTGTATTTGCTTATTATTACTTTAATTGTGGAAATATTCAAGTAGCTCACGGAAGAGCTCCTGCAGTAGGAACAGGTATTTCTAGAGCAGAAGATAATGCAATTGTAATGAGTTACCAAGGAGATGGAGATTTAGCATCTATCGGATTAAATGAAACATTGCAAGCAGCTAACCGTGGAGAAAAATTAGCTGTATTCTTTATTAATAATAGTGTTTATGGTATGACTGGTGGACAAATGGCTCCTACAACATTAGTTGGAGAAGTCACAGTAACTTGTCAATCTGGAAGAGATCCAGATTTTGCAGGTTATCCTACACATATGTGTGAATTAATTAACACATTAAAAGCACCAGTATTTATTGAAAGAGTCTCTTTAGCTACTCCTAAAAAGATTGAAGCAGCTAGAAGAGCTGTTAAAAAAGCATTACAAATTCAAAAAGAAAGTAAAGGATATGCATTTGTTGAACTTTTAGCACCATGTCCAACTAACTTAAGACAAGATGCAAGAACTGCTCAACAATTCATTGAACAACAAATGGAAAAAGAATTTGAAGTAAAACGTTTCAGAGATTTATCCAACGAAAGAGAACCAAAAATCAGACCAGTTAGTGACTTTTCAACAGAAGCATTAGATAAGATATTTGATGTTTCAAGAGAAAATGAAGGAGAATTCATTGATGATTCAGATATGAAACTTACTTCAATTAAAGTTACTGGTTTCGGTGGTCAAGGAGTATTGTCTGCAGGGTTAACTATTGCTCAAGCAGCGTGTGCTCAAGGAAAACATGTATCATGGTATCCAAGTTATGGACCAGAACAAAGAGGAGGAAATTCCAACTGTTCTATCGTGATTTCTGGTGAAACAATTGGAACACCTGTTGTTGATGAAATGGATATTTTAATTGCTCTAAATAAACCTTCTTTAGAAAAATTCTCTAAAGATGTTAAAGAAGGAGGAATAATCATTTATGATGCAGCTATTGAAGGATTTGAAACTGATAAAGATGTAACTATTTACAAAGTACCTTCCCTAGAAATAGCTGAAGCACATGGAAATGCTAGAACTGCAAACGCTGCACTTTTAGGTGTTTTAATGGAATTAAGTGATGCACTTCCTCAAGAAGCATATGAAAAAGCTATTCATGAAATGTTTGCATCAAAACCTAAAGTTATTGATGTAAATATTAATGTTCTCCGTGCTGGAGCAGAATGGCTTAAAAATAATAGCTAATGTTTTAGTTATTATTTATAAATTTTAAAAAAAAAGTTAAATGAATAATTAGAACAAAATAACTAATTATTTATTTATTATTTTATCTAATTTTACATAGATTTTTTCGCTCTATCTAATTTTATAGAAAAAATTAAGAAATCAATTTAAGTAAATTATTAAATAGTTTAATTAATAAAATTTTAAATGATTAAAAACTTTATTTTAACATTTTTATGAAAAATTAATGGAGAAAACTTAATGAGTTATAAAGAAATTTCTAAAAGCTTTTTAGATACTGCTGATGTAACTGTTGGTGACACAGTAAAAGTTCTAAAAAATGAGATTACATATGAAGGAATCTTACTTGATAGATCTGAAGATGCAGCAGATAGTTATATTGTACTTAAACTCAGTAGTGGTTACAATGTAGGAATTAATATTACAGGAGCTACTATTGAACTTATTGAAAAAGGAGACCGACCAAAAATAAGTTACGAGGAAGATATTATTGAAAAAGATCTTAATAAAGATAATATTTCAATTATATCCACCGGAGGAACAGTCTCCTCAATTATTGATTATAAAACTGGTGCTGTACATCCTAAATTTACTGCATCTGATTTACTTAAAGCAAACCCTGAATTATTAGATTTAGCTAATTATGAAGTTAAAGCTTTATACAATATATTATCTGAGAATATGAAACCAGAATATTGGCAAAAAGCTGCTAAATCAATTGCTGATGATATAGCAGAAGGTGCAGATGGAGTAGTAATCTCACACGGAACAGATACAATGCATTATACCTCAGCAGCTTTAAGTTTCATGATTAAAACCCCAGTTCCTATAGTAGTTACTGGAGCACAAAGAAGTTCAGACAGACCTTCAACTGATGCATTTTTAAATATTTACAATTCTGTTGGAGCAGCAAAATCAGATATTGCAGAAGTAACTGTTTGTATGCACGATAACTTAAATGATGGAATCTGTGCACTTCATAAAGGAACTAAAGTACGTAAAATGCACACTAGTAGAAGAGATACATTTAGAAGTATTGATTCAGAACCAATAACTACTTTAAAAGATGCTAAAGTAAATAAAGTAAATTTACCTTATATTAAAAGAGGTGAAAGAGAATTAGAACTTTCAACAGATATTGAACCAAAAGTAGCTTTAATCAAATCTTATCCTGGAATTGGAGAAGAATTAATTAATTATCATATTGATAAAGGATTTAAAGGATTATTAATTGAAGGAACTGGTCTTGGACATGTTCCAGATTATTTAGTAGAACCATTAGCACGTGCAAAAGATGAAAATATTGCAGTTGTAATGACTTCCCAATGTTTATATGGAACAGTTAATATAAATGTATATTCAACAGGAAGATTATTAACAGATGCAGGAGTAATTTCTGGTATGGATATGACTCCTGAAACTGCTTATGTAAAACTCGCATGGGCATTAGGTAAAACAGATAAATTAAATGAAATTAAAGAGATTATACAAACTAATGTAGCTGGAGAATTAAACAAAAGCTCATCTGTAAAATATTTCTTAAATTAAGGAGTGATAAATATGGCAAAAGATAACACAAAAGAAGCTCCTAAAATAGAAAGAAACTGGGAAGAACTTGGTTTAATGATGGGTCTTGAAATCCACCAACAATTAAACACACAACACAAGTTATTCTGTCCTTGTTCAACTGAATTAATTGATGAAGATTTTGATGATGCAATTATAAGAAATTTAAGACCTACACAATCAGAGTTAGGTCAAATTGATAGAGCAGCACTTCAAGAATCTCTCAGAGATATGACTTTTAAATATGAATCTTATAATCAACACACTTGTTTAGTTGAAACGGATGATGAACCACCTCATGCATTAAATAGAGAAGCATTAGACATTTGTATTACAATAGCTTCACTTTTAAACATGAAAATAGTTGATGAATTCCATACAATGAGAAAACAAGTAATTGATGGAAGTAATACAGGTGGTTTCCAAAGAACAGGACTTGCTGCAATTAACGGTTATTTAGACACACCATATGGAAGAGTAGCTATTGAATCATTAGGTCTTGAAGAAGATGCAGCAAGAAGAGTTGATTCTGATGGTGAATATACTGAATTCAGATTAGATAGGCTCGGAATTCCTCTTGCAGAAATTACAACAAATCCTTCTATGGATCATCCAGAGCAAATTAAAGAAGTTGCTTATATGATTGGTCAAGTTTTAAGAAGTACTAATGTAAAAAGAGGAATAGGAACAATTAGACAAGATGTAAATATTTCTATTACAAAAGGAGCAAGAGTTGAAATTAAAGGTGTTCAAGATTTAGATTTAATGCCTGAAATTGTAGAACGTGAAGTTCAAAGACAACTTGCTTTAATTGAAATTAAAGAAGAACTTGAAAGAAGGAATGCATCTGTAGATGAAACTATTTATGATTTAGATGAAGTATTTGAAAATACATCAAGTAAAATATTATCTTCAGCAAAATGTGTTAAAGGAATAATATTAAGAGGCTTTGATGGATTAATTGGAAAAGAAGTTCAACCTGGAAGAAGATTCGGAACTGAATTATCTTCATATGCTAAAAAAATGGGTGTAATGGGTCTTTTCCATGCTGATGAATTACCTGCATATGGTATTTTACAAGAAGAAGTAGATGCTATGAGAGAGTTCTTAAAAGTTAATCCTGAAGATGCAATTATTATTGTAGCTCATGATCCAGATATAGCTACAGCAGCATTAAGTGAAGCTATTAGAAGAGCTGAAATGGCATTTGACGGTGTTGTTGAAGAAACAAGAAAAGCATTGGAAGATGGAAACACAGAATATATGAGACCTCTTCCAACTGCAAATAGAATGTATCTTGAAACAGATATTCCATTATTCCAAATTACTAAAGATATGATTGAACCAATAGCTAATAATCTCCCAGAACTTCCTGATGAGAAAAAAGCTAGAATTATCAAAGAATATAAATTATCTGAAGATTTAGCTAACCAAATTGTTAGAAGATTACTTGGAGATATCTTTGAAAATATTTTAACACAAGTGAAAGTAGATTCAACTACTGTAGCTAGTGTACTTGTTGCAGATTTAAGAGATCTCAAAAGAGAAGGTATTGATATAAGTATTTTCACAGAAACAAAATTAGTTGAAATTTTCAAACTCTTAGAAAGTGGAAAAATATCAAAAGATGCATTAAAAGATTTAATGATTGCAACTAGTAAAAATCCACAAAAACCAGCAGAAGAAGTTGCAAATGATGAAAATTTAACTTTACTTTCAGAAGATGCAGTTATTGAAATTATTCATGAAATAGCTCTTAATAATAAAGAAATGATTGTTGAAAGAAAAATGGGAGCTATGGGTCCATTAATGGGTATGAGTATGAAAAAACTCAAAGGAAAAGCTGATGGAAGTTTAGTAAATAAAATCGTGAAAGATATTATTCAAAAACACATGTAAAATCAACATTTAATGTTGATTTTCTTTTTTTCTTTTTTTATTTAGTAGAATCTAAAAACCTTCTACACAATAAGCCAATTACATAAGTAATTATAGCAAATAAAAAACAAGTTATAATCCCTATATAAAAATCAATCTCATACATTTTAATTAAATAAAAAATTAACATTAAAATGAAAACAAAATAAGTAGCTAGTTTAGTTTTAGCGATTTCATAACCATAATCTCCTTTTTTATAGAAAAGAAACATTCTAAATTTTGTTGATAAAGACCTATCATTAAAATCTATTTTTTTATGTTTAGCTGCTTCGCGTTTAGTTTCAGTTAAATCAGTCCCACATAAAGAACAATATTTACGATTATCTTCATTTTTCCTATGACATTCAGGACATATAATCACAATACCACCAACTAATTAATATTATATTTTCATAATAATATAAACTTATCAAAATATTTAAAGACAATATAAAAGAAAAGAAAAAAATAAAATAGGAGAAAAAATATGGATGAATCTAAAACATATATTAAAATACTTTCAGGTACTCCTATTGGAGATATAGTTATTATATGGAGTAAAAATGAGAAATTCTTAATCGAAGAGATTATTCTTTCTAATCCAGATAAAACAAGTATTGAAATAGCTAACGAAAAATATCCAAATTTAATAAAAGCTAAGAAAACTCCTAAAAAACTCAAAAATCATTAAAGAACTTAAAAAATATTTCAATGAGAAAGAAGCTAAATTTTCACTTGATTATTTAAATATAGAAAAATTAACAGATTTTCAAAGAGAGGTTCTAACTACACAATTCAATATTAAAAAAGGAAAAATTAACACATATGCCTCTTTAGCAAAATTAATAGATAGGCCTAAAGCATATAGAGCTGTTGGAAGTGATTTAGCTAGAAATCCTTTTCCTATCATCATTCCATGCCATAGAACAGTTAAATCAGATCGTACACTTGGTGGTTTTGGAGGATATAAAACAGGACTAGATTCAAAACAAATATTACTTGAGATTGAAGGTATTGAAGTTGAAGGAAGACGTGTTATAAGTGAAAGCAATATTTATCTTTAGATAAGAAAAAACAAACAAAAATCACAAGTTATAAAAAAATAAGAAACTGACCAACATTAAAATAAAGTTCAATTTTTACACACAATCTAATAAAATCATTAAACAAGAAAAAATATAAAAAGAGACATTAGTTTATATATTTAAGGAAACAACTAAATTATATAAGGTGTTTTTATGGAGAAATATGATATCATAATTATCGGAGCAGGACCTGCAGGATTAACTGCTGGAATTTATGCAGGTAGACAAGGAACTAGTGCATTAATTTTAGATAAAGATGCTGCAGGAGGAAAAAGTAGAGAAATCGCTAAAATGGAAAATTATCCAGGTTTTAAAGAGATTTCTGGAAGTGAACTCATTGATAAAATGAATGATCAAATGCAAAATACTGTTTTAGAAGAGTTCAATCATGTTGAAACAATTGCAAAAATTGAAGAAGGAGAATATAACTTCAAAATAAATACTATTAAAAACACCTATTTAAGTAAAACACTCATTCTTACAACTGGAACCATACGTAAACAACTAAACGTTAAAGGAGAAGAAGAATTTAAAGGACGTGGCGTTAGTTATTGTGCAACCTGTGATGGAATGTTTTTTAAAGGAAAAGACATTATTGTTGCAGGAGGGGGAAACACAACCTTAGAAGAAGCATTATTTTTAAATAATTTAGGTTGTAATGTAACTATTATTCATAAAAAAAGTAAATTAAAAGCAGAAGAATTTTTACAAAATAAGATTACTGAAAAAGAAATTAAAGTTCTCTTAAATACAAAAATAGAAGAAATAAAAGGAGAACAAATAGTTTCATCAGTTATAATCAAAAAAGATAGTGAAGTTCGAGAAATTCCTATAAATGGTATTTTCATAAGTGAAGATTATAAACCACAAAATACTCTTGTAAAAGAATTAAACATAGAATTAGATGAAACAAACCATATTAAAACAGACAAAAATCAAAGAACTAATATAGAATATGTCTATGCTGCAGGGGATGTTTGTGGTGGTCTTAAACAATGGGTAGTAGCTTGTGCAGAAGGAGCCATTGCAGCAACCTCTGCATATGAAGATTTAAAAATTTAATTTCTACGTTCGTCAATGTAAATATAAATAAAGAATGCTATAAGTAATACCACAATTACAGGTAATAACCACATAAATATTTTTAATATTACTACTCCTATAAGAATAGCAATTATAATATAAACTAAATCCATTAATTCCATAGTTTAAATTACATTTTC
>JAKSUH010000032.1 GCA_024413395.1 archaeon | reverse complement strand
TCTTAATATAAGGTTCAAAAGGAATAACTTCACTTTTATCTTTAGGAGATATAATAGCTACTTTAATGATTTGTTTCTCTGAATCCAAATCAAGAGATAAAGTTCCAGGAGTTAAAGAAATACTATTAGCTAAAATGGTTTGTGAAACAGGTCTTTCTAACACAGTTTCTATATCTACCACTACAGGATCTATTTTACGTCCGATAATTCTTCTAAAAATCATATCTAAAGAAGATTTAATGATTTCAAAAATTAAAACGCAGACATAAGCAATCCCATAACCAATTCTTACTAAAAACATTAAATAAGCCTCATATCAACATTTTTTTAATCAGAATTTACAACATTCTGACTTATATATAATATACATCATTATTTATCATGATTATTTATTATAAATGTTTGTATAATATATTAAATATTATATGGAAATAAAAAAGTTATAAATTAATATGTAAAAAAAGAAAAATTAATATCTTCTTGAAAATTCACTTAAAGATAAGAAACCATTATTATCAATATCTAAATTTTTAAATTCAGCAATTACCGCTGCTTCAACAGAATAACCCTTCCAAAAAGAGTCCGTCATAATATATTCTGCTAAATCTTCAAATTCATCAATGCTGAGTTGATTATCATGATTATGATCTAAATTGTTAAATTTTACATTAAATCCGAATATTTTATCAATAGAGGGTGGAGATTTTGTAGTTAGATTAGATGAATTAAAATCAAAAGTTTTATTAAATATAACTTCACCTAAAATTTTTTTATCCTTAATAACTAGATTTACTTGTGTTATATTTGTAAATTTATCTTTGGCACCAGAAACCAAAACCCTATCTTCTATTTTATTAGGATTTATAGAAACACCCTTATTTTCAAAGGCAACTTGTCCTTTATCGTCAATAAAAGATATGAATGCATAATAGGTCTTATCATGATTTTTATAATCTACATCCATAAGGTAAATATTATATTGATACCAATTAGATTCACCATGAAAATGGTTAGAGTTAATATGCCATTATAAACAAGAGTCATGACATCATTTAAACTAATTTCATCAGTATCTACAGCCACAGATACATTTAAAAAAAGAAATAGTGTTAAAATTATACCAATTACTAAAATATATTTTTTCATGCCACTTCCCCCTTAATTAAACTATTTATAAAGGGATGTATTTAAACTGTGTTATTTTAGTGAATAGTAAATTTTTAAAAAAACAACAAGGGAATGGAGTATAATATTAGATAAATATTATACCCCAAAGTGATTTAAGATAGAATCACAAATTTTCATAGTTGATTGAATATATCCATAAGAATTTATATTTCAAAATTCTTATAATGATAAATTAATTACCTTATTATATAAAGAAATATGTAAGAAATAATACATATGTATAAAAAATTATTATTTTTAAAATAGTTTAATCTTGAAAATATTTTAAAAATTCTTAAAAAAAAAGTTGTACAAGGAGAATGGAGAAATATATATAGAATATATTTAACTCCATGGCGTGATTTCTAATTGAATCACATATTTTTTTTTTTTTTTTTTTTTTTTTTTAATATAAATTTAAAAATTTAGGTATGTCTAAAGTTTTACAATTAATGGTTGAATTACATAGTATATAAACTAATATGTAAAAAACAATACACCTTAAAAAACAAAAGAATATAAAATTAATCACAGTATATTAAAAAAGTAATAAAATGAGTTAATATAAAATATACTCAGATAATAAACGTTAGATTTTAAAATGAGATAAAATTAGCATAATTATTTATTAAAAAGTCAAAATTAAATAAAATAGCTAAAATAACAATTAAAATACAAGAACATATACCAAATATTTTGTGTGATTCCTTTGAAGATAAAGGTGCAAATAACCTAATTCCAGCAGAAGTAAAAGAATCAAGTACAATATGTGAAAAAATACCTAAAAAAATTGGTCCTGCTATTTGATATAAAGATAATACTCCTGTATTAAATATAAAAAGAGATAAAATTAATGTAATTAAGAATATAATCATCAATTTACGATTTAAGAATAAAAAAGACAATAAAACAATTATTACTAAATAAGTTAATAAATCAGGAAATAAATCATGAACACCAATAATTAAATAAGTAATCAACACAGTTAAAATAATTAAACCAAAAATAGAATGTGTAAAACTTCTATGTTTAGAAAAATAAAATATTGTACCTAAAAATACCAAAATTAAACCAAGAAAATAAGGTAATTTTAAAATATAAAGTACAATAAACACGAGCAATCCAATAATAATTAATCTATAAACGTTTTCGGTTTTAACATCATGGTCAAAATCAGGGATATTTGCACCAATAATAGGTAATGAAACAACTAGAGGATTGTGAGAAAATAATAATGCTAAAACCAATGCAAATAATGTGTGTCCTTTATATGAAGACAAAATACCACCCTTGAATAATTATAATGGTTTATATTTAAAATAAATAGAGATAGCATTTGAAAAGTATTTATTAAATTCCAAAATATGCTAAAAAAGTTTTCATTTGTTGAAGAGATTTTTCACTACTACCTTTTTCAATTTCTCCAAAAGGAGATACAACCTCACAAGTAACAGTAGGAATTCCTAATAAATTGCATTCATCCTCTATAGCTCCTTTATAGAACTGACCAGCTTTAGGCATATCAATAACTTGAGAACCCATATATTGAGAAATATAGCTAGCAATTATAAAACTTTCAATAGCTGGAAAACGACGAGAAAAAACTGCTTCATAACCAGGATTACTATTTAAAGCAGAAGAATGAAAGTCTCCAACAAAAGAAATATTTAACTCTTTAATTGCTTGAATAATTTTTCCACTTAATGAATGAGGCAAATGACTTGAACGATTTAAATCAACATTTTTAAATTTTCTTTTATTATACATTGTTGCAAAAGGAGCAGCAAAAGGAATAACATAAATAGTATCCTTTAAATCAGCATTAACCAATTCATTAATTAAATTTAAACTAGCTAATTGAGAAGGAAGTTCATCACCATGAATTCCAGATAAAATTAAAATGCTATTTCCTTTATCCCCAAATTTAAAAATAGGAGTGCCCATAACAGATTTCTCAAGAATAGTTAAATTTAAATCATTAAGTTTGATTTTATTAAATAGATTAGTATTTCTTGAAATAAAACCTCCAGATGCCTTTGAAATATAAGCCATGCTTAAATTATTTTCTATTCTATTAAAATCCATCAATTAACATCCTTATTTGTTTAAGTAATTTTAATAATATACTAGCAGATTTTTCACCAGCATCTGCTGAAAATTCAGCAAAGTCCACTTCACTATCCCCATTGGCATTATTGGAAATACATCGTACAACACAGAAAGGTACATTGTTTTGAGTACATACGTGTCCAATTGCAGCTCCTTCCATATCTTCACAAAGAGCATGAGGGAATGAACTTAAAATTATTGATTTTTGTTCATCAGTAGAAACAAATTGGTCACCAGAGACAACTAAACCAATTTTAACATTAACATCACTAGGAATAAATGATTTTATTTCATTTCCAATTTCAGGAGAGGCATTCATGAAAATTTTATCTAAAGAGGAAACATAACCTCGAGGATTACCTAAATCTATAGTATCTAAATCCCATTCAACAGTAGAATTAGATATTACCATGTCTCCAACATTTAAATCTTCACTTAATGCACCAGCAGATCCAGTATTTATAATACAATCAGGAGAATATTCATCAATCATAGCTTGAGTGCAAGCAGCAGCACTAACTTTACCCATACCACATCTAACTATAATAACCTGGTAATTTCCAATATTACCCAAATAATATGTAGAACCCGCAATTTCTTTTTCTTGTTTATTATCTAAATTCTTTACTAAAATATCAGTTTCAGTATCTAAAGCAGATATAATTCCAATTTTAGGTTTAAAAAGGACATTATTTTGGTTAAAAACATCTTGCCCATTATTATCATGATTCATTCCTATAATCGCATAACAAGCAATTAAAGCTAATATAACTATAATAAAAATAATCAAAATTATTTTTGTATTTTTCTTCATAAAATCTCCCAATCGTAAATTTTTAAATAATTTATATATATTATTATTTTATTAAAGCATATTTATAAAAGCATTTATAACGAAAAATAAAGGAGATTAAATGAAAAAAATAGTACTTATAATAGCAGCAATAGTTGTTCTAATAGTTGGAGGATTTCTACTTACTACTTTTGAATACAATACAGACCCTGTAGATTCATCTGTTTTAAATAATATAACTATAGATGGCCATTATAATTCAAAAATGGAAGTAGCTTCATATATTCATGAATTTCATAAACTACCAAACAATTACATGACAAAAGAAAAAGCAAAATCTGTAGGATGGAAAGGAGGTTCATTAGATGCATATTTATCCGGATATGCAATAGGAGGAGATGTTTTTACAAATCGTCAAGGTGTTCTTCAAAGTGGCCATAAATATATTGAATGCGATATTAATACAAATGGTCAAAGTGATAGAGGTGCCGAAAGAATAGTTTATTCAACTGATGATTTTAAAATTTATTATACTGATGATCATTATGCTACTTTTACAGAAATAACATTTTAAGGAGATATAAATGAAAATAATTATTATTGATGGAAAATTATTGGCTAAAAATCCCCATAACTATTTGAAAAAACAATTAAATTTTCCAGATTATTATGGTGAAAATTTAGATGCATTATATGATTGTCTTACAGAAATATGTGATGAAATACAAATTGTTCTAAAAAATACTTATTTAATAGATCAAGACATTATAGATACCTTTAAAGATGCTCAAGAAGTTAATCTTGACTTAAATCTTAAAATAGAATAAATTAAAAAAATGTTATAAAAACTATAATAAAATATTTAATACTTTAATTATAGAAATAATAACGATAATTAATAATGGTGATTAAATGGACAAAGTTGTTCTAGCATTTAGTGGTGGATTAGATACCACCGTATGTGTTAAATTATTAGAAGAAGAATATAATATGGAAGTTATTACTGCATGTGTAGACGTAGGTCAAGGCGATGCAGAAATGGAAAAAGCTGCAACAATGGCGAAAAAAATAGGCAGTTCTAAACATTATAATATTGATGCAAAAGAAGAATTTGCTAACGAATACATATCCCGTGGAATTAAAGCTAATGCAGAATATGAAGGTTATCCTTTATCTACTGCACTTGCAAGACCTTTAATAGCTAAAAAAATTATTGAAGTAGGTGAAAAAGAAGGAGCGAAAGCAATTGCTCACGGATGTACTGGTAAAGGAAATGATCAATTTAGATTTGAAGCTGTAATATTAGCTATGTCTGATTTCGATATTGTTGCTCCAATCAGAGAAAGAAATTTAACTAGAACTGAAGAACAAGCTTATGTAGCTGAGAAAAACCTTGAATTATCTTATGATAAAATTTATAGTATTGATGAAAACATTTGGGGAAGAGCTATTGAAGGAGACATCTTAGAAAGCCCTGCAAATCAACCTCCTGAAGACATTTACGAATGGACTTATTCTTGGGAAAATGCAAAAGATACACCTCAAAAAGTTTCAATTGAATTTGAAGAAGGTGTTCCTATTGCTATTAATGGTGAAATGAAACCTCTTATTGAAATCATTAAAGAAGCAAACAAAATTGCTGGTGAAAATGGTATCGGTAGAGTAGACATTATTGAAAACCGTATGATTGGACTTAAAAGTAGGGAAATTTACGAAGTTCCGGGTGCAAAATTATTAATAACTGCTCATAAAGCATTAGAAGAACTCGTATTAACTGTTGACGAAATTAGATTTAAAGAATATATGAGTACACTTTATGCAGATTTAGTATACAGAGCATTATGGCAAGAACCATTAAGAGAAGACCTCGACCAAGCATTTGACCAAATGCAAAGAAGAGTATCTGGAGAAGTTGAACTTGTTCTCTTCAAAGGTTCAATTAGACCTGTAACTAGAAAATCTCCATTCAGCTTACATAGTGTCGAACAAATTTCTTTCGAAGATAAAGAAACCGACCAAAGAGAAGTCGAAGGTATGATAAAATACCACGGTCTTCAAGCTGCAAATTATCAAAAACTCTCAAGATAGTTCTATTACTATCTTTTTTCTTATTTTTTATGTCAAATATTAACAAATTACACGAAATAATAGATTCATCAGAAAATATTGTCTTTTTTGGAGGAGCTGGTGTATCTACCGAAAGTGGCATTCCTGATTTTAGAAGTGAAAGTGGTATTTTTAAAACCCTTAAAATATATGGTGAAAGTCCTGAAAAACTTGTTTCACATAGCTATTTTGTTGAAAATACTGGAAAATTCTATGAATATTACAAAGAAAACTTAATTTTTAATGAAGCAAAACCTAATCCTGCACATTATGGTCTTGCTGAACTTGAAAAACAAGGAAAATTACGAGCAGTTATTACACAAAATATTAATGGACTTCATCAAAAAGCTGGAAGTAAAAATGTTTTAGAATTACATGGATCTGTTCACAGAAATAACTGCTTAATTTGTGATAAAGAGTATGACGTGGATTATATTTTAGATTCTAAGGGAATTCCTCGTTGTGAATGTGGTGGAATTATTAAACCATATGTTGTTTTGTATGAAGAACCATTAAATAATGCTATTTTAAATTTTTCTGTTGATTATATCTCAAATTGTGATACATTAATTATTGGTGGAACTTCATTAGTTGTTTATCCAGCAGCAGGTTTAATAAACTATTTTAATGGAGATAATTTAGTTTTAATAAATAAAAGTGAAACACCATATGATAAGTTTGCTAATTTAGTAATTAACGAACCTATTGGTGAAACATTCCAAGAATTATTTAGATAAATCAAATTCTAAAGGTTGAGGAATAAGTTCAATACCTTCTAAAGAATTTTCACATCTATAGACTAAGATTTCAACACCTTCATTATGAGCTTCAACTAATGTTTGTGAAAAATTTGGATTATTTTCCCATTTGGTCTGAAACTATGGCCTGCAGGATGTTGAATTAAAAAGAAAACAACTGCTCTATAACCTTGTTTTTTAAGAGAAATTAATTCTTTTAAGTGTTTAGCTCCTCTTTCAGTTGGTGCATCTGGAAATTGTGCAATACCATCTTTAATTAAAGTAACGCCTTTAACTTCAACAAAACAAGGAGGGTCACATGAAAAACCACAGTCTTCATTTGCTAAATATATATCAATACGAGAGTCACCAATTGTTTTTTCTCTTTGATGTAATGAATAGCCAAAAAGCTCAAAATTTTACCTTGTTTTATTGCTTCAAATACAATACTATTAGCTTCTTGTGAATATAAAGAAACAAGTTCATTTTTATTTTCAACAAAATGAAGTGAATATTTGGTTTTGCGATTAGGATTATCTGATGGTTCTAAATAAACAGTTACTCTTCGATTAAAAGTTCTTTACATCTACCTGTATTAGGTACATGTGCTATTTCTTCTTTTCCATCTATTTCTACTTCTGCAATAAAGCGATTAGGCCTATTTTTAAAAATAGCTTTTACAAGTTCCATAAAATCACTATTTAATAATATTACTCATTAAAGCCCCAATATATGCAGCTAAATCAGTTGATGAAAAACCAAAACCTTGTTTTTCCATTGCTAAATCCCCAGCACGACCATTAAGATAACAAGCCAAACTAGCTGCATCAAATGCAGTTAATTCTTGGGCAATTAAAGAAGTTGCAAGACCAGAAAGTGCATCACCAGTTCCACCTACGGTCATTCCAGCATTACCTGTTTTATTAATCTTAAATTTATTTCCAGCCATGATTAAATCATAATGACCTTTTAATAAAGTAGTACCTTTAATTTGTTTAGCTAATTGTTGGAATTGTGAAATATTTTCATCAATTTTATTAAATTTAAATCCTTCAAACTTCATATCTAAAGGTTCCTGATGTTTAAAGAACTTTTTAAATTCAAATAAATGAGGAGTTATAATAATATCTTCCCTATTTTTAATTAAAGATAAATCAACTAATTTTAAAGCATCAGCATCTAAAACTAATGGTTTTTTAATTTTACTTGCCAAAATATTGAATAATTTACGAGTATCTTCATTTAAACTAGAACCAGGACCGAGTAAAATAGCATCTACATTTTCAGCTAGTTCTAAAATTGTATTTAAGTGGTTTAATCCTAAATAATCACCTTCTAAAGAAGTGACAATTAAATCTGGTGAAGATGCTTTAATAGCTGAAGCTGCTGGTTCTGGTGCAGCCACATATACCAAATCAGAACCTGCCCCTATAGCAGCTCGACCTGCAATAGCTGGAGCTCCAGAGTATTCATTACTTCCTCCAACTATCAATATTTTACCATTATTACCTTTATGAGATGTATCTTGACGTTTTTCTAGTCTTAATAAATCACCAGCACCTACAAACAATTCTGCTTCAATTGGAATTCCAATATCAGAAATAACTAATCCCCCAACTACGTCTTCTCCAGCAGCTCTCACACCAGTTTTAACTTTATGGAAAGAAATAGTGTATACTGAATCTACAGCAATATCATTGATTTCACCAGTTAATGGATCAAGTCCTGATGGAACATCAACGGAAATAGTAAGACCTTCAGAATTATTAATTACTTCAATAGCTCTTTTTACTTTATCTTTTAATTTTCCTTTAATTCCAGTACCTAAAATAGCATCTACAATAATAAATTCAGAAAAAGATTCAGATTGAGCAACATCACAATTATTAACATCTTCAATAGTTTCTAAATTATGAATAGTCAATCTAGAAATCCTTGGTTCCATATTTAATAAAATTTCATAATTAGTTTTAGCCATTTCAGACTTAAAATTATCAGAAAGCATACAAATATTTACTTCATAACCTCTATTAAGTAAATATCTAGCTGCAACAAAACCATCTCCCCCATTTCCACCAGAACCTGTGAAAATAACTATCTTAATAGGTTTTGAAAAAGCAAAAACTGCTATTTTGCCAACTTCTTCTGCTAAAGATTTTCCAGCAGATTCCATTAAGCATAATCTTGAAAGACCTAACTCTTCACAATTTAAATCAGTTACCATCATATCAATTGGATCCATAAAAATCACCATTTTATATTATTAATATTTATATAATAATATTATAATCTTTTTCGATGGTGAAAAATAAGATGAGAAAGTTAATTGATAAGATATTAAGAAAAATACCATTTAGTATAACTAGTACTGGAGTTATTTTAATCATTTTAATTGTTATATACGGAGTAGTTGGTTCATACTTAATTATGCACCTAGATATCGCTAATTCATTTTATTACACCATTATTGCAATAGCAACAGTGGGTTATGGAGATATTACTCCCCATACCATTATTCAAAAACTCTTTTCTACAACTTTAGCTATTGGAGGAATAGGCATTGTAGCTTATATATTTACAGTAGTGCTTACAAATTTTTTCGATAGAATGATGAAATTTACAAGAGAGGCTAGGATTATGAATAAAATTGATAGAATGAATGATTATTACATTATTTGTGGATATGGACGTGTAGGTCAATCAGTTGTTAAACATTTAGATGAAAGAAACCACAATATCATTATACTTGAAACAGATGAAGAAAAAATTAGTAAAGCAAAAGAAAAAGACAATATTTTGATATTGAAAAAAGATGCTACAGATAATGAATTTTTAAAAGAGTTAATGAATGAAAAATGTAATGCTGTAATTGTTACAACTGGAAGCGATGTAACTAATTTATTTATTGTATTAAGTGTTCGTGAAGTAAGTAATGACATGTTAATCATTTCTAGATTATCTTATTTAGAAAATAAAAATAAATTAAAACGAGCAGGTGCAGATAAATTAATTTCTCCTGAAAACATTGGAGGAGAGGATATTTTCTACCATGCTATTGAAAATTTAACAATTAGAATTACTGCTAAAAATAGTAATCTAGATACTGTTAAAAGAGCTAAAATGGTCCAGAAAAAGGATGTAGGATTGAAAGTATTGATTTCCATATTCCAGGAATTGAATATCCTTTATCCATTAAAATTAATGATGAAAACCATTCCATAATTAATGAAAATGCACAAGGAAGGAATTTGAAAAGATTCAAAAAAATCGAAAATTTCATGCATTCAGAATGGATTAGCTGTCCAAATGAAAAAAAGTTTTAGAAGAAATTAAAAAAGAACTTGAAAATGATGAGACAGTTATTGGTATAAACTTAACAGATAGAGAAATTTATGAAATGAATCAAAACTAATTATTTTTTAAAAAAAAGAGTAAATAAGTTATGATGTTAAATCATAACTATTAATTTATTTTTAGACTTAGAATAAATCTTGTAATTGGATTTTGTAAGCACCTAAGTTACCACCGAAGTTACCTGCACTGATTTCGAGAACTCCATCAATTGTACAAGCTGCTTCGATACCTGCTTTCATAGCTGCTTTAACGGTTTCTTCGTCGACACCGTCAATAACAATTTCCATTACACCGTTAACTTCATCAGGAATGTCAGAATCTACTTTATCTTTTAAGGTTACACACATTTTTTCGTTAGTGGATGCACCTAAGAATTCATATTTGTTAGATCCAACTTTAGAACCAGAAGCAACCATACCACCAGGGAAAGGAGTGATAACTTTTGCAACACCTTGGATAGCATCTACAGCAGCTTCAGCAGCTATAAGTGCACTCATTTTACTGTTTGCCATGATAAAGAAGTTACCTCCAGCAACACCATCTAAGTATCCAAATTCAGATTCTACTAAGAAGTCACCAGACATAATTGGGATAGAGTGAATGGTTCTACCATCAATTTCTAATTTTTCTTGGAAACCATCACCGAAGAATTTAAGTTTGTTACCAGTTTTTAAAACTTCTTCAGAATCAAGTGCATTGAATACTGCAGTAGTAGGAGCAGTTAAAATACCCATACCGATTCTTTCCA
>JAKSUH010000031.1 GCA_024413395.1 archaeon | reverse complement strand
CAGTACTCAGGACTGATAACTTTATCGTCTTGATACCACCTTATACAACAACAAGATTTTTTTAAAAAAATAATAATGGAGGAATAAAGTCTTGATACCACCTTATACAACAACAAGTTACTGCTAAAATAATTACTAATAAAAAATATTTATTGAATTTCATAGTAATTTTCTCCTTTATATTCATTTAAAAAAAATTTAGTTTATAAATTAATGAGTAGTTTTTATAACCTATAATAAACACAAGATTATAATAAACAAATATGCAATAAAACTTAATTAAACTTTCCACAAAATTATCACAAAATTATCACAAAACTGACAAGAATTTTACATAAATGTTCATTAAATCTTCAAAAAATTATTTAAATATATTAAAATAAGTTAGTATTAGTGAAATATTTTTAATTCGCTGAAAAAAATAAAACAAATTAAATAATTTGGAGAGAAACAATGTAAACAAATGTAATTGAAAATTATAAAACATTAGAATTTGTTGAAAAGGAGATAAAATTCATAACAAAATCTATCATAAGACTTAAAATCTTAAAATGTTTAGAAGAATCATCATATAGCATTAAAGAGATTGTAAAAGAAACTGGAATTTGTTATAGTTCAATTTCTGCAAATTTAAACAAGTTAGAAGAAAAATCATATATTATTAAAAAAGATAATAAATTTTGGACAAAAGCATTAACTTCTATTTATCTTAATAATATTATTGAATTTAAAGATTGTTTAAAACTTATTGACAAATTTGAACTATTATGGAACCACCATAATATCGAAGAATTAGATTCAAGTTCAATAATAGATGTAATCTCATTATCTAAATCAGAAATAATAGAATCCACCCCTACAGATATCTATAAGACACATAATCATTTAAAAGAACAAATCTTAAATTCTAAAAAAAATAAAACTAATTTTCCCATATTTACATCCATAATACTCACAATTAATTGAAAAAGCCCTAGAAAAAGGAGCTGAAATTAATTTAATTGTAGATAGTGCAATTTATAATGAATTATATTATAAAATTAGCAGAGAAAAACGTAGAAAAGATAATTTCATAGTTTCGATTTCTCCAAAAATCCCACACATTTATTTAACAATTTGTGATGAAGAGATGAGCTTAGGATTATTTAAAAATGATGGAAGTTTTGATCAGAACAGATTATTAACTTCACAAAACGAAAAATCAGTAATTTGGGCAAATAATCTCTTTGAAAAAATTGAAGAAAGAGTAATAGAGAGATGAATATGAACAAAGTATGAAAAACAATGAATTTAGAGATATTAAATACATTTTAACCTCAACTATGAGAACTAAATTATTAATTAGTTTAAAAGAATGTGGAAAAAATCTTGAAGCATTGAGAAATGACATTCCCAAACCTTCTGCAACAATATTACATGGTTTAAAAGAACTTGAAAATATGCATTATGTTAAAAAAGTGAATAAAACATACCATTTAACCTCAAATGGAGAATTACTTACAATCAACTTATTAAAACTAATTGAAAACTGGTACACCATCAATAAAAATGAAATTTTCTGGAACAATCACTGTCTTAACGACATACCTATTGAATCAATGAGAAATATATTCTTATTAAAAGACGCAAAATGTGTAATATCAACTAATACTGATTTAACAAAAGCTTTAACAACATATATGGAAATGATTTCAAAATCAACAAATTTAAAAATAATTTTACCAATTTTTTCTGAAACACATTTGAACATTATAACAGATTTAATTGAAAAAGAAGACTTAGAAAAAATTGAAATTTTAACCACTGAAACCATTCTTAAATCTATTGAAACAAATGTATTATTTAAAAAACGATTAGAAAGCGATAAAATTAATGTTAAAATATTAAAAAAAGACGTGAATGTTTTTTTAACTTGTTGTGATGATTATATTACAATGAATTTATTTTTTAAAGGTGGACATTTCGATGATTCACAATTACTAATATCAAAAGTGAAAATGGAATAAAATGGGGTAATACCCTATTTAAGCATTATGAGGAAGAAATTTTAGAGGCATGAATTAATTAATTTCATGACCTCCTTTAAGGAGGTGAAAAAATGAAAGGACTAATACAAGTAGTTTTAGGTAGACGAGGAGGAGAATCCTCAGCTAAAATAATTAATTTGTTGTTTGATAGACCATATAATATAAATCAATAGCTAATATGTTGGACATGGGTTATAACAGCGCAAAATATCATGTTCAAGTATTAAGCAAATATAAAATAGTTGAAAAGGATTCTAATTCATATGGATCTCTTATTTATCTTATACCACAAATAAAAAGTAAGAAAAAAGAATTTGATAAAATTATTAACAGATTAGAAAAACAAATAAAAAAAATAATAATATAATCCAATATATAAGGAGGTAACTATAAAAATTAAAGAAAAATAATTCACTTTTTGATAAATAAAAAAGAATAAAATGAATTACCGAAAAGGTAAAACATTTAATTAAAAGAACTCATCAACACTGATTAATGGTTCTAATTTAATACCTTCTTTTTCAAAAGCTTCAGTAGCTCCTTCTAATCTATCAACGATTACAAAAGCTCTTTTAACATTTCCACCATTTTCTTGGATAGCTTTAATCGCTTTAATTAAAGATCCACCAGTAGTAGTAACATCTTCAACTACAATAACTTCATCACCTTCGATTAACTCACCTTCAATGAGTTTTGAAGTCCCATAGCTCTTTTTTTCTTTTCTAATCATTAATAAAGGTTTTTTAGATTCTAAAGATATAGCTGTAGCAATAGGAACTGCACCTAAAGCAGGCCCAGCTACTTTATCAATATTATCATCAGATATTTTTTCAGTAATTAATTTAGCTACAGTAGATAAAATTTCAGGTTCTGTAATAGCCTTTTTCATATCAATATAGTAATTACTTTCTTTACCTGAAGATAAAATAAAATGACCTTCTTTAAAAACTTCATTTTCTTTTAATAAATCAATTAAATATTCTTTACTAACCATTTAAACAACCAACTATAAAACAAACTCGCCTTTGAGAATTACTTTATCTCCAATAACTTTTACCATATCTATAGGAATTACATCTTCTGCATTATTGAAACCAGGTTTTTTAAGAACTAAATCAGTTACTTCAAAAGTATCTTTATCAATAATTACATCACTAACTTTTCTTAAAACTTTAGCTTCATCGTCAATAACTTCTATTTTAACAATATCTTCTACAATTCTTATAATAAACTCCATCATATAACCATTATTCCAATTTACAATTCCATAAATAACACAAATAAGAGTGAATATAATAATTAATATTAATACTCCCCAAATCCAAGGATCTGAAATTCCTAAAACTGTCATTATGCTTCACTCTCCTTATCAATATATTTAAATGCTTTATCAACAAGCTCTTTATCTGGAGCTTTTGTAAGTAAACTTACTACAATAGTAAAAATCGCTGAAATAGGAACAGCAATCAACATTACATCAATAAACGGCCATGGTGCAGTAGTAATTAAAACTGTTGAACCAGTAATAAATTTACAAATTCCTAAACCTACTGCAGTTTTTTCAAATACAAATGCTAACCAGAATAAACTTATTATAGTTCCTGAGATAATTCCTGCAATAGCTCCAGGTTTAGTAATTCCTTTCCAATAAAGAGCACCAATAAATACAGGTAAAAATGCTGCAGCACAAATTTCAAAGAATAAACTTGTACCAAGTGCAACAACACTTCCTGGAAGTAAGAAAGCCATTAAAACAGCTAAAATTACTGCAATAACAATCCCTACCCTAGTAACAGGAACTTGATCTATTTGTTTAGATTTCTTCCTTAAAGCACCATATATATCAATACCAAAAGCAGAACCTTGTGTATGTAATTGAGCACTAATAGTACTCATAGCAGCTGCAATTAAAGATAATAAGAATAAATATACAAACCATTCTGGAAGCGCCATAGTAATAAATGTTGGAATAATTTTATCAATATTTCCACCAACAAAGTCAACAGCTATTTTACCAAAGTTTTCAAAGAAATAAATATTAGATAATGAACCAACAAGATAAGCAGTAGTTGGCATTATAGCAATGAAAATTCCACCAATAATTACAGAACGATTTAATTCTTTATCTGATTTAACAGTCATAAACCTTACAATTAAAGATGGTTGAGCTAATACACCAATACCTACTCCAATTAAAACAGATGAAACTAAATACCACCAGAAAGGAGTTCCTAATGTTGGGAATGAAGTCCAACTAGTTCCCCCTGCAGCAACTGCAGAAGCAGGATATAATGAAGACATATTTAATAATGTAGTATGAGCATTAGTTACTCCTCCAAACATAACATATACAAATACTAGTAAGAAAACCATAGCTACTAACATAATAGTTCCTTGTAATGCATCAGTATACATAACTCCTTTAATTCCACCAAAGAACACATATAAAGTAATAATTAAAGCTAAAATTAATAATCCAACACTAAAATTAATCATTAAAGAAGATTCTAAGAATCTAGCTGCTGCAATTATTACTACTGCAGCATAAAGAGGCATAGCTCCAAAAATAACTAAACCAGAAAAAGATTGAATAAATTTACTATTAAAACGTTTACCTAAAAACTCAGGAAAAGTCAAAGACCCTAAAGCATGACTCATTCTACGAGTTCTTTTACCTAAGAAAATAAATGCAAAGAATACACCTATTAAAATATTTAAAAATGCTAACCAAAGAATACTCATACCATATTGAGCTGCAACTCCACCAAAACCGACAATAGCTGCTGATGAAATAAACGTAGCTCCATAACTTAAAGCCATAATATATGGATGAGTGTCTTTACCTGCAATCATGAAATCTTCTGAAGAGTTAGTTCCTCTCCAAGCAACATATCCTACCGCAACAAGGGCAAATATGTAGATAATTAAAATAATTGCTAAAATCATTATGTTCATCAAAAAACCTCTACAATAAATATACATTAATAATTATTACAAATACAATATATAAAAGTTTATTAAATTTAAAAAGGTAAGGTAAAATTATTAAAACAATTTAATTTAATAATTAAAAAGTACAAAAATTTATTTAGGGATAAATATGGTATGGAATGAAAAAGCAGAATGTATGGAAAAAGAAGAAAAGGAACAAATGCAACTTGAAAGATTGCAAAATACCGTTAAAAAAGCTTATGAGAATGTTCCTTTCTATACAAAAAAATTTGATGAAGCAGGAATAACTCCTGATGATATAAAAACATTAAAAGATATTGAAAAAATTCCATTTACAACTAAAGAAGATTTAAGAGACACCTACCCATTTGGCCTTTTTGCAGTCCCTGATGATGAAATAGTAGAGATTCATTCTTCATCTGGTACAACAGGAAAACCAGTAGTTTCTGGATATACTGAAAAAGATTTAGATATATGGGGAGAAGTTATAGCTAGAGCAATTAATATGGCTAATGGAAAAAAACACGATAGAATCCAAAATGCTTACGGATATGGATTATTTACTGGAGGTTTTGGAATACATCACGGAGCATCAAAGTTTGGAGCTACATTAATTCCTATATCTGCTGGAAATACAAAAAGACAAATTGAAATATTAAAAGATTTCCAAAGTACCATTTTAACATGCACTCCCTCTTATGCTTTATATTTAGCAGAATCCCTTGAAAAAGCAGGTGTTAGCCTTGATGAAATTAATTTAAAATCAGGAATTTTTGGAGCTGAAATGTGGACTGAAGCTATGAGAAAACAATTAGAAGAAAAATTAGGAATACTTGCTTTAAATATCTACGGATTAACAGAAGTTATGGGTCCTGGTGTAGCTATTGAATGTCCAGAAAAGAACGGACTCCATATTAATGACGATCATTTCTATCCAGAAATAATAGATCCTAAAACAGGTGCATCTTTAGAAGAAGGTGAAACTGGAGAATTAGTATTCACAACACTAACTAGAGACGGAATGCCTATTTTAAGATATAGAACCAAGGATTTAACTTCACTTATTAAAGGGAAATGTGATTGTGGAAGAACAACTGTTAGAATGACCAGAATAACTGGTAGAACAGATGATATGCTTAAAATTAAAGGTGTTAAAGTATTCCCATCACAAATTGAAAAAGCTTTACTTAATGTTGAAGGTACAAGTGGTAATTATCAAATTATTGTTACAAGACCTGATTTATTAGATGAAGTTGAAGTTAAAGTTGAAGTTTCAAGAGAAGTTTTTTCTGATGAAATTAGAAAACTCGAATTGATTGAAAAGAAAATCACCAGTGCAATTAGAAGTGAAATTGGAATCAGAGCAGAAGTTACTTTATGTGAACCTGAATCTCTTCCAAGATCTGAAGGAAAAGCAGTTAGAGTGATTGATAAAAGAGGATTAGATAAGGGGTGATAACATGACTGTAAAACAAATATCTGTATTTATTGAAAATAAAGAAGGTAGAATGAAAAAAACAATGAAAGCTTTAGGAAAAGAAAACATTAATATTCGTGCACTTTCTTTAGCAGATACAAGTAAATATGGTATTTTAAGATTAATTGTTTCAGATAATGAAGCTGCAGTTAAAGCTTTAGAAGAAGATGGTTTTATTGTACGTGAAACAGAAGTATTAGTTGTTTTTATACCCGACCAACCAAATGGTTTAAATACTGTTTTAGAATCTTTTGAAAAAGATAAAATAAATGTTGAATATTTATATGCATTTGTTTCAAACAAAGTTGATGAAGCTATTGTTGTAATGCGTTTAGAAAACATGGAAGCAGGAAAATCTGCTTTAGAAAAGAATAATATTACTATTTTAACTGAAGAAGATATTAAAAACCTTTAATATTTAAACTATTCCACAAAAATATCCGCTTATAAAAGGATTAATAAAAAATATGTTAAATAAGTTTATTAATAAATGGACAGAAACCAATTTGATTTTAAAAATTTTAATTGGAATAATTAGCGGTGCTGTTCTAGGTATTTTAATAGCGGAAGTATATGCCATTAGTCTTCTAGGAATCTTATTCCTCACTGCTTTAAAATCAATAGCTCCTTTTCTTGTTTTTATAATGGTAATTAGTGCTCTTTCCCATTTAAACAAAGGCATTACTAAAAATCTGAGAACATGTATTATTTTATATGTTTGTAGTATGTTATTAGCATGCTTTGTTGCTGTTACAATTTGTTTCATTTTCCCTGTAACATTGACTTTCACAACCCCTGCTACTCAATCTGCACCCGCAAGTATTAGTGCTGTTTTAATAAAATTATTTACGGATATGGTTACCAATCCATTACGTGCATTAGTAGAATGAAATTATATTGGTATCTTATTCTGGGCGATTGTTTTAGGTATTATTGCTAAGAGTACTTTAACAGATACTACAAAGAAAATATTAGATGATTTTTCTAACTTAATGGTTAAATGTGTTAATATCATCATTCAATTCACTCCTATTGGAGTTTTAGGGCTTGTTTTTACAACAGTAAGTCAAAATGGATTATCTATTTTTACTATTTATGGACAATTAATACTCGTAATTGTACTATCAATGATACTTGTTGCTTTAATTACTGATCCTTTGATTGTAGGTCTAGTTTTAAAACGTAACCCTTTCCCATTAGTTTTAACTTGTATAAGAGAAAGTGCTATTACTGCTTTCTTCACTAGGAGTTCTGCAGCTAATATTCCTATTAACTTAGAATTATGTAAGAATTTAGAATTAGATTTACCTTTTTATTCTGTTTCCATTCCTTTAGGTGCTACAATTAATATGGAGGGAGCTGCAATAACCATCACAATTATGACTTTATCCCTATGCCATACATTAGGTATAGGTGTTACTATTCAAACTGCTTTAATATTAAGTATAATCGCAACAATAGCTGCTTGTGGTGTTTCTTCTGTGCCGAATGGATTATTTTTACTTATTCCTACAGCGGCTGTTTTATTTGGAATTAATTTAGATATTGCAATGTTAGCTGTTGGAGTTGGATTTGGTATTGCTATTATTACTGATTCCTTTGAAACTGCTTTAAATTCAGCAGGTGATGTAATATTTTCAGCTACATCTACATATTATCATAGACAAAAAGATGGTAAAGATATAAAATTCCTTGGTAAATTTGCTAAATAAGTGTATAAATATTTTATACCCATTTTTCTATTTTTTGAAATATTATAAAATTAAAACTAAAAAAGAGATTTTGCTCATTTTGATTATAATTACAAAATGAGTTCAATATTTAAAAAATTAGAATTCTTTTAACATTTCAGCAATATCTGCTTTAGTATAACCTAATTTTAAGAATAAACTTTTGATTTGATCCTTATTAGAAAAGTCTTTGATTTCTTTCCAATCTTTAAAATCATTTCTTAAAATAGCATTAATTAAAAGCTGAATGGTAATTAAATCATCACTTTTAATAGCTACAAAAGCATCAATATTTTCAAAAGTATCTTCTGGGTCTATTAAAGTGATATGACCATAGTTATCCTTTCTAATAATAGCATTATCAATTTTATAAGCCATAAATAAAACAACTCCTTTAATTAAATAATATTTAGATTAAGATAATATTTAAATTTTAACCTTTTATCCAATTATAACCGCTTTCAATAGCATTAACATTTAATTCATGAAACTTAGGTTTTAAATTATTTTTCATTGCTTCAATTACAGAATCTTTTGAAAGAGGGAAATTATCATCAGCTACAACTGCTCCTAAAAGAACCATATTTAAAGATAAAATGTTACCTGCTTCAATAGCTAATTTATTTCCATCAATAGGTAAAACATTGTCATAATCTTCTTCTAAAGTAGAAATTAAATTATTTAAATTAGGATAAGGTTTATCACCAGAAGATGGAACAATTGGGGTTGTATTAAATACTATTTTTGTATTTTTATTTGCTTTATGAAGTCCCCTTACAACTTCAATTGGTTCAAATGAAAGTAACATATCTGCACTTTGATTTGGTAAAATAGAACTTTCATAATCACCAATTCTTAATTCAGTAGATACAGAACCTTCTCTTTGACTCATACCATGAATTTCACTCATTGTTACATTTAAACCTTGATTCATTGCAGATTCACCAATAATTATTGAGGTTTTAATGATTCCTTGACCTCCAACACCACAAATATACATACTATAACTATTATTAACCATTTTTCCACCTCATTCTCCAGGTTTTATAGCATCATATTGACAAACTTGAATACATACACTACATCCAGTACACATAGCTTTATTGATATTGATTTTATTATCTTTTATAGATATAGCAGGACAAGCAAGTTCATTAACACATTTATTACATTTATTACATTTAGATTCCTCTATTATTACAGGAGGTTTTTTATTAAATCCTTTAATTAAAGTACATGGAGATTTTGATATAATAACTGCTACACCATCATGTTCTATAGCTTCTTTATAAGTTTTTATAACTTGTTCTATATTTAAAGGATTAATAACTCTAACAAAAGAGCATCCTGTAGCAACAGCTAATTTACGAATAGAAACTTCTGGAGCTTCATCACCCATTCCATCAACAGGAATTCCTGGATTTGGTTGACCTCCAGTCATTGCAGTAATTCTATTATCTAAAATAGTTACAACAAAATCGTCCTTATTATGAACACCATTGATTAATGGAGATAAACCACTGTGGAAAAATGTTGAATCTCCAATAAAACTGATTACTTTTTGATTTGTAGCTTTTGAGAATCCACAACCATCACCAATACTTGAACCCATAGATAATAAGTAATCTGCAGCATTATATGGAGGATTAATTCCTAAAGTATAACAACCAATATCAGATGCAAATACCACATCTTCAATAGGAATATTTAATTCTTCTACTGCTTTATTTGCCCCATAAAACATAAATCTATGAGGACATCCAGAACATAATACTGGTGCTCTATTTGGAATAGATTCAATTAATTTATTTAAATTTTCAGAATAACTAACTTCTTCAATTTCAGTGAAGTTTAAAACTTTATTAAAACCATTTTTAACAATATCTGGATTAAATTCATGATATTCAGGGAAAGTTCCATCTAATTTACCATGAACTGGAAGAATGATACCTTTTTGACCCATAACAGTCAAAATTTCTTTTTCCATGATTGAGTCTACTTCCTCAACAACAAAGACTTCATCAATTTCATTTAAAAACTCTGAAACTTTATCTGAAGGGAACGGATAAGTTAAACCTAATTTTAAAATAGCTAAATCTAAATCATGAGCTTTAATAACATCACTAACATAATTATAAGCACTACCAGAAGTTATTACACCTTTTTTACCAGTTGATTTAATCTCATTTAAATTAGAACTAGTGGAAATTTCTTTAATTTTACCCATTTTGTCACATAATTCTACATGCATTCTAATTGAATTAACTGGAACTGGAACATATTGTTTAGGATTTTTAACAAAATTACCTTTTTTCCAATGTTCTTCACCTTTTGAAGAATTATCTAATTTTTCACCAAATTCAACAATACCTCTCATATGAGAAATACGAGTAGTGGTTCTTACAATAACAGGTAAAGAAAATTGTTCAGATAAATCAAAACCATAACAAACCATATCTTTAACTTCTTGACAATTTGATGGTTCTAATAAAGGTAAGTTTGCAAGACGTGCATAATTACGTGTATCTTGTTCGTTTTGAGATGAAAACATTGATGGGTCATCTGCAACTAAAATAACCATTCCTCCTTTAACTCCAGAATAAGCAGTAGTCATAAAGGAATCACTAGCTACATTTAATCCTACATGTTTCATAAAAGTGAATGAACGTAAGCCAGAAACAGCTGCAGTTGCTGCAACTTCCATAGCTACTTTTTCATTAGTTGAAAATTCGAAATATAAATTTGCATCTTTTGCTAAGAAAGATAAAATATTACCTATCTCAGAAGAAGGAGTTCCTGGATAATGAGCTGCAACTGATACGCCTGCTTCAATTACTCCTCTAACAGCAGCTTCATTACCTAGTAAAAATTGTTTTTCACCAGGTTCTCCTGTAACTAATTCTTTTAAATTCATTATTTACCTCTAAAATTTTTTTACAAGAAAATAACTTATCATGATAATATTAAATATATCTTTTAAACATTATTATATAATAGCTTCATAAATATATAAATATTTATTCTGATTTTATTTATAATTATAACAAGAGG
>JAKSUH010000030.1 GCA_024413395.1 archaeon | reverse complement strand
TGGAATTCATTATCCTATTCCTCTTTACAATCAACCAATTTATAAAAAATTAGGTTTCACAGGGGATTGTCCTAATGCTGAAAAAGCTGCAGATAATGTAATTTCATTACCTGTACATTCTGCTTTAACAAAAGAGGATTTAGATTTAGTTATTGCTGCTGTTAAAGCAGCTAGTGAAAAATTCTGTTAGTTTTTTAACTAACTTTACTTTTTTATTTTTAGATTTGCATGTCAGATTTCAACAGTTTTATTTTTAATAGAATTAACAATTTAATTACTGATTATCAATTAATTAAAGAAAAAGAATTAATAGCTGTTGCTTTATCTGGTGGAAAAGATAGTATTTTAACTTTATATGCTTTAAAAGAATATCAAAAAGAATTAGATTTTGATTTAGTAGCTATTTCTGTTGATGAAGGTATTGCTGGTTACAGACAAGATGGTGTAGATATAGCAATTAAGAATGCAGAAAAATTAAACATTGAACTAGTTCAAAAATCATTCGAAATAGAAGAACAATTTACAACAGATTCTGTTCATAGCTATTTTAAAAGCGCGTGTATTTCATGTGGGGTTTTTAGAAGAAATATTTTAAATAAAACTGCATATGAATTAGGTGCAAATAAAATAGCAACTGGTCATAACTTAGATGATGAAATACAATCCTTTTTAATGAGTTTTGCTCGTGTGGATTTAATTAAATTTTCTAAATTTACACCTGAACTTAATCAAATTCACGCTAAATTAATTCCAAGAATTAAACCTCTTTGGAACACTCCAGAAAATGATATTTTAAAATGGGTTAGTTTAAATGATATAGAAATTCATGAAGCAGTTTGTCCATACTCTGCACAATCATTAAGGGGTAAAATTAAAAGATTTTTAAATGAAAATGAAAAAATATATCCTGATTTAAAAATAAACATAATGAATTCTTTTAAAGAAATTTTAGACTTTGAAAATGATATTCCTGCTAAACTAAATGAATGTAAAAAATGTGGAGAACCTACTTCTTCTGATATTTGTAAAGCTTGTGAATTAAGGGATGAAATTAATTCCTTAAAATAATAAATATCATATACATTACAAAAAGAGTTAATAGAACTAATCCTTCTTTTTTATCAAATTTGGTGTCTGTGTATGCAAATATGAAACAGATAACTGTTGAAACAACTAATATTATGAGTTCTAATATGATACTTGGTTGTAAAGTGATTGTACTTATTGCACTACTTACACCTAAACAAATAATATGTTGAATATGTTTAATCCAATTACATTCCCAATAATAATTCCTGTTTCTCCTTTCTTTAATGCAGTTAAAGAGGTAACAACTTCAGGTAACTATGTTCCAATAGCTACAATGGTCAAACCAACTAATGTTTGACTCATTCCGCATGTTAAAGCAATATATGTAGCACTATCAACGACAAAATTTCCACCAAGAACAATTCCAATCAAACCAACGACAATATAAACGATACTTCTTGTAATTGAAATTTTTGGAGGTTCAACTTCATTACCTGTACTTTGTTTTTTAACACCATATACAAGATATGTAACATAGCAAATAATCAAACCAAATAATAAAATTCCTTCAATTGGTTAATTTGCCATCCTATTAAGACAAAAATAGCAAGTCAGAAGGTTACACCTATTAATATAGGAAGGTCTCTTTTAACAACTACTTCTTCAAGTTTTAATTCATGTAATGTTGCACATAAACCAATAATTAGTAAAAGATTGAATATATTACTTCCAATTACATTACTTACTGCTATTTCATTAGCTCCTCCTACTGATGAAGCAATTGATACTGCTGCTTCAGGAAGACTAGTTCCAAAAGCTACAATAGTTAAACCTACAATTAATGTTGGAATTTTTAAATAAGCAGCAACTGTAGATGATCCTTCTACGAATATATCTGCTCCTTTAATAAGAAATACAAAACCTACAAGTAATAAAATTATTTGGATAATAAATTCAATTCCCATTACTCTTCCTCATATCTAACAATAAGTTTGTCAATTTGGTATCCATCTAAATCAGCAATTTCAAATATGAAGTTTTCCCATTTAAAGCATTCTCCATCTTCAGGAATTCTACCTAAATAACTTAAGATAAATCCTGCTATTGTTGCATAATTGTCTTCTTTTTCTTCAGGGAATTCTTCTTCGAATTTGAATAATTCTTTAAAACGGTCAATTTGATATCTACCATCGATTAACCATGAACCATCAAGTCTTTGAGTCGCTATAGGATCATCTGGTTCATCAATTCCTGGAATATCTCCTACAATTCCTTCAAGTAAATCGTTTAATGTAATTAACCCTAAAACAGAACCAAACTCATCAACAACTAAAGACATATGTACATATTCTTTGTTTTGTTTAAATTCATTAAGTAATTCTAAGGATTCCATATTTTCAGGAATTACTAGTGGGTCTTTAATAATTCTTTCAATGTCTATTTCATGTTTTTTAAATAGAACTGCTAAAATATCTTTTGCTTGAACAACACCAATAAAATCATCTAATTCTTCATGAGCAACTGGGAAAATAGATCTTTTACTGTCAATAATCTTTTCATAGTTTTCTTCATATGAATCCTCTAAATCAAGCCAAATGATTTCACTTCTTGGTGTCATAATCATATCAACTTTTTGGTCATCTAATTTGAAAACTCTGTTAATAATTGCTTGTTCTTCTTCTTCAATAGTTCCTTCAGCTCTTCCTTCTTCAATCATTAATTGAATTTCTTCTTCAGTAACACTAGCTTCTTCGCTACGTTTTGAACCAAATATTTTTAAAATTAAGTTTGTAGAACTTTCTAAAAGAGTATTTATAGGAGCACAAATATTACATAATATTTTAGTTGGTTTAGCTAATTGTAAAGCTGTTTTTTCTGGATTATTTAAAGCCATCATTTTTGGTGCAATATCACAGACTAAAGTTAAGTATGTTGTTACAAGTACAACAATTAAAACACTCAATGCATCTGCATAAGGGATATATGGTCTAATAATATTTGCTAATGGTGTAGATAATGTTGCACCACCAAATGCACCAGTTAAAATACCAATAAGTGTAATTCCTATCTGAATACTTGATAAAAATGGATTTGAATCATCTAAAAAATCAAGTACTATCTGGGCTTTAATTTTTCCATCATTTAACATTCTGTGAAGTTTTGCTTTTCTAGAAGAAACTACAGCAATTTCACTCATTGAAAGTAATCCATTTAAAATAATTAAAATAACAATTATCACAATTGATAAAATTACATTGAACATTTATATTACCTATCTTTTAATATCACTTGCTAAATGGAAATCAGTATTTCCATAGATTTCATCTTGCATTTCTTGAACAGCTAGTGATGCTTCTTCCCTTGTTTCGACTTTCCTAAAAATTCTTCTTTCTTTTACTTTTAGGGTTTTTCCACATACGCACTTACGAGTTTTCACACCTTCTTTTGCATATAAAACTCGTCCACATCCACATCGAAATATGAGATACATTTTATTCTACCTTTATTTATTATAATTTTTAATTATATAAATCATTATTTAAAATAGTTGCATTAGTAAAGGGAATATTATTTGTGAAGGAAGTATAACTAATGTAGCTATACTCACTGCAAGATTTGTTCCTACAACAACTAATAATATTCTGAAAATATTGTTGTGCCATAAATCTTTAAAACTTTTAATATTATTTAAATTATTAATATCTCTTTTTCTAACTTTCCTTAATTTAGCTTCTGTTAATCCTGAAAACCAACCTGCAGCAAGTAATGGGTGAATAACAGTGAGGGGTGCAACAACTCCTCCAACAATTGCGGAGGTTAGTTTAGATCCAGATAATATTGAGCCTAAAAAACCCATAATCATACAGATTACTATAAAGGAAATGATATCTCCTTGGATATTTATCCCACTAAACCATGCCAGAAAAAATATCACAACAAATAAGATAGGAATTAATGCTAAGAATATTTTGAGCCATGGTATTCCTTTTTTATCGATATTAACTAGTTCTGATCTTGGTGGAATTGTTTCGGGATTATTTAAATATTTTAAAATTCCTGGTTTATGTCCTGCTCCTACAACAGCTATAACTTTTTCATGAGGAAGTCTATAAATACTTCCTGCAAGGTATGCATCTCTTTCAGCTACTAAAACTTCGTGAGCTGCAGGAGCGGTTTCTTTAAAAAAATCTATTAATTCATCCAAATTGTCTGGATTTTTTAATTCTTCAACATCAATTTCTTCTTCATCGCTATCAAACAATGAGAAAAGTGAAGTAAATAAGAATTTTATTTTATCCCATAGTGACATTTTATTAAGTGTTCTTTGTAATGTGATATTTATATCTCTGTCAATAAGAGCTATAGGGATTTCTAAATCTTCACAAGCTTCAATTGCTCCAATCATCTCAGAACCTGGTGCTACTTCTAATTTTGCACCAATTTTATTCTGAAAATACCCTAAAATAATACTTGCAAGAAATATACCTACTTTATCCTCTTTAATAATACGTGTTATTGGAATTGTATCGTCTTCTTCAATTCCTTTCATTTGGTTTCTAATTTTTGTATAACGACCATTATCTAATTCAATAGCTACAATATCTGGGTGTTGTTCATAAATTGCATCTTTAACTTCATCAACACTTTCTTTAGATACATGTGCTGTTCCTATGATAGTTAGTTCATCTATATTCATTTAAAAACACTTCTTAAATAATTTTTAATAAACATATATTAATTTTAATTATTATATTTTAGGTTCCAATAACTAGGCAAGAATTATATTTGTTGCAATTTACCATTTTTATAAGTTGCTACTTTATCGGTAATATTTTTCATTAAACAAATTTCAATATCTTCACTACAACCTAATTGGCTAAGTCGCTTATATGTCCTTGATTTACAAATGCTTTCATAAACTTTTTCTTCGTCTCGACTAGCTAAAATTCCTGCAATAACCATATCATTTGTTGTATATTCTATTTTTTTAGAATCTAATTCTTTTAAAATCCAATAAGCAATTTCACCACTTGCTAAAAAATCTTCAACTGAAAATTCTCCTTTAACTCCAGCCATCACAATATCTATTTCATTATTTGCAAGTTCAATAGCTTTTTTAGCGACTGCTTTTGCATTAATAAATGATCCAATGAGTATTTTAGAATTCATACCTTTTAATATTCTTGTTCCATTACTTGTTGTTAAAATTAAAGTTTTTGAATTACTTTCCATCTTTTTTATTACTGAAGGGGAGTTTCCAATATCAGATTCCTCAATTTTCGCACCTTTTCTTTCACCAGCTAAAATTCCATCAGTTTTTTTAGCTATTTCAAAAGCTTCTTCAGGTGTAAAACAAGGTATGACTTCTTCAAAATTATCTAAAGCTAAAGTCATTGTAGTACTAGCTCTAAGTGCATCTACTATTATTGATACATCAGATGTGATTGTTTTTTCAAAACTTATTGAAATTTTCATAATCATTATATTTAAATTAATTAATTAATTATATAAGTATTGAATATGATTATTGTTACAACACCTATGTGTGAAAATATTCTTAAACTTGCAGGGGTCACTAACTATAAAGTAAATAAACACCCTGATGAAGAAGAAGGGGATTTAGCTATTCTTTTATCTGAAAGTAAAGTAAAAATGGATAATTTGCCTATTAAATTAAATACTTTTAATCAAATTAGAGAAAGTATTATAAAAGTTTCTAAATTTTCACAAAAAGGAACTATCTCACAGGAAAAACTAGATGCAATTTTTAAAAATTATAATTTTTCCTATAATTTAGGTAAAAAAGTTAAAGTATATTCTGAGTTTTTAAAAGATATAGCTCTTGATTTGGGTTTAATTATTAATAATGATGATTATGAGTATGTTATTTATCCTGATTATTTGAAAGATCAAGTTAATGAAGAATCTAATAAGAAATTAATAGAAATTCCTACTCATTCAAATGTATCAAAAAATCCTCTTGAAAGATGTAAGTTAAGATATGATATTATTGTAAATTTTATAATGATGAATTATAAATATAATATATTCAATTGCAAATGAGGAATAATAATGTATGAGACTTTAACTTTTACTGGCGGAGTTCACAAAAGTGATGAAATTAGAGAATTAATTGAAGATTTAGGTGGATTTATTTTACAAGAAAATGTTATTCAAATGGAATTAGTTATTAATATGGCTGTTCCTTTGGCTGATGTGCCTAAAATTGAAGAAAAATCTAAAGAATTATTAGCTGAACTTTCTGTCGCTCCAATGGCAGGTTCAGAAATAGCTATTGTTTCTCCAACTCTTGCAAGACATCATCTTCCTCATGCTGCTTGTGATATTTCTGAATTTTTAAGAGAATATGGTGCTAAAGATAATATGATTGGTTTAGCTCGTGGTGATGGAAAAGGAACAAGTGGGATTACTAAAGATGAAAAAAGATTACTTGAAGAACATGATATAGCAGTTTTCGCCCTTGGTAGTTTCAAGCAATGTATCATTGATAAATCATTTTTATATGATGATTTAGATGTTCCTGTAATTGTTACTGGAGCTCCTGAAATAGATGTTGAAGAACTTACAGGTGCAGATGCTTATGTTGGTGGATTAGGTAGAATTCCTCGTAGATTAAGAAGAGGGCCAGATATAAGAGCTTTAACAAAATTAGTTGAAACTTGTGAAGAAATCATTAATCACAAAAAACAAGACATGATTCATGATCCTCCTATTGTACCATCTATTGTAGTTAAAAATGCTATAGAAAATCAAGTTGAAGAAATTAAAGATGTTTTATCTCCACTTCCAGTAACTGGTCAATTAGATGGTTGTAGAGTTAAATTAAACTATGATAAATACCATGAAGTCATTGAAAATGTAATTGTTGAAGGTCGTAAATTATCAGATATTGCTGAAATTAAAAAATCTGCAATGTATGACTATATCTTAGTTAAAATATTTACTGAAAGTTCATTAGTTGATGAGTGAGTAAATGGGATTTGTTGAAGCTAGAATTCGTTCAAATAACTATATTCAACCATTATTGATGTCTTTATTTTTATTTTTAACTTTAAAGTTTTCTAGCTATCTATTTTATCTTTATTTGATTTATATTGTTTACTTATTGCCTTATGGTATTGTTTTTTAATATTGTATCTTCTAATATTGAATATTATTATTCAAATAAAATAACTGGTTTTATACAAGAAATATTAGCAATTATTTTATGGGCTCTGTTAATGTATATGATTTTAGCTGTAATCGTATTTATTTTACAGATACCTCCAAGTATTTCAATTTATTTACTTTTAATAATTGTAATATTGGGTATTTATGGTTATGCTAATGCACATCATTTAATTGTTAAAGAAAAGTATTAAAACTCGATAATTTAGAAAATGAATTAAATATTGTCCATATTTCAGATGTTCATATTGGTGCAATTAGAAGAAAATCTCTTGCTAAAAAACTTGCAAATAAATTAAAAGAAATTAATCCGGATATTGCTTTTATTTCTGGAGATTTAGCAGATGGTTATGCTTCATTGAAAGAAGATACTTTTGAAGATTTTAAAAATTTAGATTTTCCTGTAGTATTTACTCCAGTAATCATGATTTATATCAAGGTTTAGATAATATTAAACGGATTGCTACTAAAGGTGGAATAACAATATTGGATAATGAAGCTATGAAATTTAAAGGATTAAATATTCATGGTTTAGGTTTTAGACAAGATTCTGATTCTTTTTTCGATATTCCTAATTGGGAGATGATGTGGAATATAAATAAAGAAGAAAATAATTTAATTATTTTTCATTTTCCTTATTATGGGAATGAATTACAAAATTTTGGATTTAATATACAATTATCTGGCCATTCTCATGGATGTCAATTTTATCCTGCTATTTTCTTTGCTAAATTAATTTTCCCTTATAATAAAGGGTTATTTGAAAATGAGGGTAATTATTTGAATGTGTCTGAAGGTGTAGGAACTATGGGTCCTCCAATTAGAATAGGAACTAATTCTTCAATCACATTACTAAAATTAAGAAAAAATAGAATTATTTTTGAACTTTCATACCAAAGAAGTTTATTGCATCAGCAAGTTCATTAAATTGTTCTAATTCTGTTTCAATAAGGTCTTCATCAGTTAAATCATTACTTAATTCACCATCAATACTTAAAGTATCTGGGCCACGTGCAATAAGACGGTCTTTACCATCTGCACTTAGAATACGTTCTGCATCTAATTGATGAACAAATGCACGACCAGGAATAAGAACTGTATCATATAAATCATTTAAATCAATATCTTCTAAATCCTCTTTAGTAATTAAACAAGCTATCTCTTTTTTAACAGGTATAATATTTACATCTGGTGCATCTAATTTGGAAAATATCTTTGTTAAATAAGGTTCTGCAGTTTTAGAAGTTATTAAACTTGCTTCTCCAGTAATTGGTTTAATAAATTGTAAAAAGACTTCATTTTCATCATTAGCTATTGCAAATGGACCTCCTGTTTTAGGATTACATACTGGAGTTCCACTAACATTGAAACTATATTCTTTATTAATTTCACGAACAAGGTCTTCAAATTCATTTATAGGTTGAGATTCATGATTTTTTAATATAGGTTCATTTCCAAGAATTAAACCTTCATTAAAAGTATTTGCAAAACGCATTAGAATCATACCTTCTGCTCCCCACTGTTCTAAACTATTACATGTTTGTCTTAAGATGTCTCCATCATTAACACCAGGAATAATAACAGATGCAGCAACTAATTTCGCATTTTCAGCAAATGTTTGACAAGCTTTTAATGCTTCTTCTGGGTTTTTATCTCTGAGCCATTCTTTACGTAAATCAGGTTTATCTGAGAATATTGTAAAAGTAACTTCGTCAACTCCATGATTTATTAATCTATCTGCTATTGTAGCATCATTTATTCCTTTTCCACTTGTATATCCTAAATGAGATTTTATTGAAAGTTGATCTAAATTTGTAATTAATTGTTCAAGGTAAGGATAACAACTAACGTCTCCTCCACCGCTAATATTAGCTTTAATTCCACTTTTATCTGGTTGCATCATTATAGTATTTTGTACTTCTGTTAAAACTTCAAATGGGTTTCTAAATTCGCTTCCAGATTCGGCTACTCCTTTAGTACATTGATCACATCCTATTTTATTAGGTAAACAATGTGCACATCCAAATGTTTTAATATCATTTACTTTACGAAAGTAACAGTATTTACAAAATCCATTACAATCATCACCAGGTTTTCCACCAACATCAGCTACAATTTGCATAAATTTATTTTTGTAAATTATAATATAAAAAATAAACTTGTTATTAAATTTTAATTATTATTTTTTATCATTTTTTTATAAGTAAAAAACACCTTCTATCTGGGCGTATTTTCATAATTTTTACTAAAAATAAAAGTATTACTTTACACCTACTTTTTAATATGTTGTAATTAAATAAAAATTATACAAAATATTGGTTATTTATATAATTATTCTTAAATTAACAAAATTTTAACTAAATATTTATAAATTTTTATTATAAATTTTATTTTAGTTAGATGTATGTTCAATAAATTTAATAAATTTTTTGATTTAATATCGTTTTAGAAGATTTTAAAAGATATTTCTTATTATTTATTAATTATAAAGAAAAATATTAATTTTTAACATCATTAGTTCTGTTTTAGCTTTAATCACGTGTTAAAACTAATTTTTGTGCTGATAAAAAAGTATTACTTTTTACCCTATTTTTTAGTATTTTTTTTAAAAATTTCATTACTTATAAATCTTTCTAAAATATTTTAGGAGATATGTTTATATTATATCTTAAATAAAAATAGAATTTGTATACCATATAGCTAGTAATGCAACAACTTGCTATTGAGGCTTACTCACTATGGGCAAAATCTTGTTCATTGAGAGTGGTATATTGTTAAACTCTATTTAATTAGGAGGGAAAAAATGGTAAAGTATGATGATAAAGTCGATTTATTCGATGACAGAGGCAATGAAATTGCATCTGACGTACCAATCGAAGCTTTAAGTCCTCTCTACAACCCAGCTATTCAAAGCATCGTTAAAGGTGTAAAAAGAACTGTAGCTGTAAACTTAGAAGGTCTTCAAAAAGCTCTCGCAACTGGTGCTGTTGGTGGAGAAAAATCTAAAATCTTAGGAAGAGAATTAGATCTTGATATTGTAGCTAACGCTGATGCAATTGCAGAAAAAATGGCAGACATGATGAGAGTTGCTGAAGATGACGATACTAACGTAACTCCAATTTCTGGCGGAAAAAGATTATTAGTACAAGTTCCTTCAACTAGAATTGATGTAGCAGCAGAATACTCCGTTGCTCCATTAACTACTGGAACCGCATTAGTTCAATCTTTAATCGACCTCTTTGATATAGACATGTATGATGCAAACTATGTTAAAGCAGGTGTTTTAGGTAGATACCCACAATCCGTAGAATACAAAGGATCTGTCCTTGCTACTATGTTAGACATTCCACAAAAATTAGAAGGTCCAGGTTACGCTTTAAGAGGTGTAAAAGCAAACGACTTCGCAGCAGCAACCTTAAAAAATACCTTCCAAGCTACCGCATTAGCAACCATCTTCGAACAAACTGCAATGTTTGAAATGGGTGATGCAGTAGGTGCATTCGAAAGATTACACTTATTAGGTATTGCTTACCAAGGAATGAACGCAGACAACATGGTATATAGTTTAGTAAAAGATAATGCAGTAGATGGTACTGTTGGTACTGTTGTACAAGATACTATCGCTAAAGCAGAAGCTGATGGAATTATTGCTCTTGGTAAAGCATTAACTGACTTCAACATTTACAGCACTTCTGATGCTGCTAAATGGAACGCATATGCTGCTGCAGGTGCAACCGCTGCAACTATGATTAACGTCGGTGCAGCTCGTGCAGCTCAAGGTATTCCATCCACTTTATTATACTTCAACGACAACCTCGAATTCGCTACTGGTTTACCTGGTCTTGACTACGGTAGAGCAGAAGGTGTAGCTGTAGGATTCTCCTTCTTCAGTCACTCCATCTACGGTGGTGGAGGTCCTGGTCTCTTTAACGGAAACCACGTTGTAACTAGACACAGTAAAGGATTCTGTATCCCTTGTGTAGCAGCAGCTATGGCTTTAGATGCAGGTACACAACTCTTTTCACCAGAAGCAACTTCTGGTTTAATTAAAGAAGTATACAGTC
>JAKSUH010000003.1 GCA_024413395.1 archaeon | reverse complement strand
CAAGTACATTAGCAGTTATGTTAGCATTTGTAATGGTTCTTTATAAGAAATATGGAACATTATCTGCTTCTGAAATGCTCGCCGCAAGTAGGGGTGATAAAAAATGATTGACTTTATTCCTCTTATGGTCATTGTACCTTTAGCTTGTGCTTTACTCTTGAATTTGTTCTCAAATCAGAATAAATTATTAAAATGCTTATCATTTATTGTAGCTATTATAATTCCTGCAATAGCTATATTATGTAGTTATGGAACTCACTACTTTGGAGGTTATGCTCCGATGGTGGATAATGTAACAAATACTTTGTATCATCCAGCGATTACTTATACTTTCACCGTATTCCAACAAATTTTTATAGCTTTAGTAGGTCTTTTAGCATTTTTAGTCGTATTGGTTTATTTAACTAATTATAAAAAAGTTTCTGGATTTTATTTATTCTTAATCTTTTTAGGTCTCGCAGCTATTACAGCTATTATTTTAACTGATGATATTTTTAATTTCTATGTATTCTTTGAAATATTAGTTTTAGCTCAAGTAGGTATTGTTGCAGCTTCTTCAATTGAAAATAATTATGAAACTGCTTTAAAATACATGATACTTGGTTCTATCGGTGGACCTATGTTGCTTTTAGGTATATCTTTCCTTTTAGCATTAACAGGTAGTGTAAATATTTCTGATATTGCAATAGCAGTTCATTCAGGTGTTGTAAGTCCAACTTCATCCATATTCTTAATGGCTTGTGCTTTAATCCTCTTTGGATGGGCATATGCTTCAGGACTTCCTCCATTCCATACAATTAAATCTGGAATGTATTCAAAAGCAGAGCCTCATGCTGCAGCATTAATACAATCATTCACCGTAATTTCAATGATTGCTCTTGCATTAATAATGATTAGAATATTTATGATAATTCCGTACTTTGAAATTATTATTGTTGGATTTTCAGCTATTGCTATGATTTTAGGTGTATCAATGGCATTAACTCAAGATGATTTCAGACGTATGATTGCATTTTTAGCTGTTGGTGAATTAGGATTTATTGGATTAGGTTTAGGTCTTGGAACTCATTTCGCAGTTACAGCAGGGCTTTTCCAAGCTTTAAATGAAATCGTTTCAACTGCATTATTATTCATTGGATTTGGTATTATTGCAAGAACTGTTGGTGAAACTAATATTTCTAAATTAGGAGGATTAATTGAATATTATCCTAAAACAGCTATTCTTCTGTTATTTGGTGGTTTAGTTATGGCAGGTGTACCTCCATTTAATGGTTTCCAAAGTAAATTAATGCTTGTTCAAGCTTCATTAAGTTGTGGATTCCCTGAATTATCATTACTTGCTATTATAATCAGTATAGCAACATTCTTGGTATTTGTTAGAGTGTTCTATATGATGTTCTTAAAACCAAAACCAAAAGACTTGGTTGTTCCTAAAAAACCAGTATCTCGTTCAGCTATATTTGCTATGATTGTATTGTTCGCATTCTGTGTTGTTTTAGGTTTATTCCCAGGTATAGTAACAAGTAAAATAGCATTATTTGTAGGAGGGTTGTTTTAGATGAAATTGTATAATATGATATTCGATTTACTTAAATCCAAGCTTCCACTTTCAAATGATTTAATGACTGCTAATATCGGAGCGGAATTATTATTAATTATATCATTAATTTTGGTTTGTTTGTTATTTAGACACATTAATGTGTTACTTTCAGCAATTTTAATTATTTTTGTATTAGTATTTACTATAACAAACATGCCTTTAATTCCTAAATTTAAATCTGAACAAGATGATTCATTAAATAAAATGATGTTTTATGTTCTCATTGCTTTAGGAATTATAATTACATTCTTATACTGGGGTGGTAGATTTGTCTAATATTAGAAATATCCTTGCATCTGTTTCAGTTTCACTGTTTTCAATTACATTGTTCGATGCGATCTTCCATTTAAGGAACCTTATTGTTCCAGGTGTAAGTAATATTTACAATAGTTTAGGAACACTTATAGCTCCAAACATGGTAACTGTTGTTATTTTTGATTGGAGAGGTTATGATACATTAGGTGAATCAATTATTCTTTTATCTGCTGTATTGGTAGTTTTACTAATCTTTGGTAGAGGTAGATTAGGAGGTAATCAAGATGACTAGTCAAATTTTAAAAGTTATCTGTTATCCTATTTCATTTATACTAATTGCTTGGGGTATATTCGTTGTTTTAGGTGGACATATTAGTCCTGGTGGAGGATTCCAAGGTGGAGCAATGATTGCTTCTGGAATTATTCTATCTATTCTCGTTTATGGATTAGATCAAGCACCATTCAAATTGTCTCATGAATATATTTCTATTCTAGAAAGTATTGGTGCTTTAGGTTATGTTATATTAGGTTTAGTCGGTTTATTTGTCGCAGGATCTTTCCTTTATAATGTAGGTGCTGATTTCTATAATATTGTTCCAACAACTATTCAAACTATTTTCCATTATCCTGATACAACTAATGCAGGTATTATTCCTTATTTAAACATATTTGTAGGTTTAAAAGTATTTGTAGGTTTATCTGCTGTTGTTGTAGCATTTGAAGGGTTTAAAAAATTAGGAGAAGAGGAGGAAGGTGAATGATGTTAGTTTGGGGGCCAATTATATTTGGGTTAATATTAGGACTCATTGTTGGAGTTTCAATTAGAAAGACTAGCTTTAATTTCACTATAACATCTTATATTGTTCTAATTATTGCTGCTCTTCTTATAGCATGGCAATTAGGTCAATTTGACTTTTATCGAGACATTCGTATGGCTACAGGATTTGTTTCAGGATTTATTGGACTTTTAATAGGAAGATTATTATTTGGTAGGGGTAGTTAATCATGTTTTTATCAACTAATACTTGTGATGGTAAAGGAGTTTGTATTAAAAAATGTCCTACAAAAGCAATTAGATTAATTGGAGATAAAGCATTTAGTTGTCTTACTTGTGGGGTTTGTTATGAAAACTGTCCTAACCATGCTATTTCAATTAATACTTATGGTGGTTATGTTATTGACAGAACCAAATGTAATGGTTGTGGAATTTGTATGCATAACTGTCCTATTGATAATATTCATATCGAAGATGGAATTGTTTATGGAATTTGTTCCCGTTGTGGGGTTTGTTTAGGTACTTGTCCTTCTAATTCAAGAGTAGATGGATTTAATCTAACAAAAGAAAAACAATTAGATTTCATAAAATCTTTAAATGTAGTCCTTCCATTAACTAATGTTCCTTCTAAAAAAGAAGTTATTAAGGAACCTAAAAAAGCTACAAGGTCTTATTTAGGGACTGATTTAAATAAATGTATTTTCTGTGGTAGATGTGAAGAATATTGTCCTATGAGTGCTATTGAAGTATTCATAGACCGTTCTAGTGGTATTTGTGCTGAATGTAAGATTTGTGAGGATGTATGTCCAAACGGTTCAATTAAAAAGTTTTCAGTTAATAAAGATACTTGTACATTATGTTTGTCTTGCTTTAAAGCATGTCCTCATGATGCAATTACTGTAGATGATTTTAAAGTATCTATTAACCATATTAATCAAAAAGCTACTGGGATTTATATTTCTTGTTTAAATTGTGGTGTTTGTTCTGATGAAATATCAAATGACTCACTTCAAAGAATTGATGGTAAATTAAGATATGATCCAACTGCTGATATTGGTGAAGATGTATTAGAAGACCATTATAAAGCAATTGATAATTGTCCTGTTTCAACAATTAAAGAAACTGATGAATTACTTGTAATTGATGATAATGTGGATAATCCTACATTAACTGGTTTCTGTGTAAATTGTGGAGCTTGTGTTTTACCTTGTAGTGAAACTAATGCAAGGTCTATTAAAGTTGCAAGTTGGGATGGAACAGTTTCAGATGAATGTATTTCCTGTGGAATTTGTACTGAAGTTTGTCCAAAAGGAGCAATCACTTTAAATAGAAAAAATATTGAAGTTGACTTAAATAAATGTGTATTATGTGAAAATTGTGCTGTTCATTGTCCAAAAGATGCAATTCCTAAAACCACAATGGCTAAAAAAGTTATATCTGGTGGATTTAATTATATTGATCAAAGAATTTGTATCTCTTGTGGATTATGTCATGATATTTGTCCTGAAAGTGCAATCGAAGAAGATGGTGATAAATTTACAGTAAATGAAGAAAAATGTATTTACTGTGGTGCTTGTAAAAACGCATGTCCATCAAATGCATTCATATTTGAGAGAAATTTTAAAAATTCTGTGGATGGTGCTTAAATGAAAGAATTACTTAAAATTGCGCTTAGTGGAGCGTTTACTAATTTCAAAAGAATCTTTTTCGCAGCAGACCGTGTTACAGATATGCAAATGCGAAATGATATTTTAACTGGTAATGTTAAACCAATTAAAAATGTTGATGAAGAATCATGTATTGGTTGTGCTGGTTGTTCAAATGTTTGTCCTACACAAGCTATTGAAATGAAACCGCTAGATAAACCAGTTACAATAGCAGAAGGATGGGTCAAAACAGAAGTACCTATATTAAATAAAGAAAAATGTGTGGTTTGTTATCATTGTCATGATTTTTGTCCACTTTATGCATTATTTGGTTTAAAAGGAGCTATTCATCCTAATGAAGTAGGTGAAGGCTTTGTTGATGTTTCTGATAAAATCAACGAACCAATTAAAATTTCAGAGGACAAATTGAAATACATTTCACAATATTTATCTAATCAAACAGTATTAAAAAATAAAAAATAAAGAGGAATTTTATGGGAATTAAATCATTTTCAAGAGCAAGAGCTATACACGTAATGTTAGTTTACACTGGTGGGTGTAATGGTTGCGATATTGAGATAGTTAACACTATTTTATCACCAAGGTTCGATGCTGAACAATATAAGGTTTTCTTAACATGGAATCCTCGTGAAGCAGATGTATTGGTAGTAACTGGACCAGTTACAGCATTAAATAAAGAACCGTTAATGAAAATTTATGAAGCAATTCCAGAACCTAAGCTTGTAGTAGCTGCAGGGTCTTGTGCTTTAATGGGTGGAGTCTATAAAAATATTCATGGAGATATTCCTTCAGAAGAAATATGTGGACCTGTAGATCAAGTTATACCTGTTGCAGCAAAAGTACCTGGTTGTGCAGTTAGACCACAAGATGTTTTAGCTGGTGTTGTATCATTATTACCAACATTATTAGGTGCAGATTAAGGAGGTCAAAGAATGGATGAAAAATTACCAAGAAGTGAAGTAATAGAAACAGAAATTCCATTAGGACCAGTTCACCCTGCTGCATTAGAACCATATAGAGTAAGACTTTTTGTCGAAGATGAAATCGTGCAAGAGGCTGAAATTACTATTGGTGTTAATCACAGAGGGGTTGAAAGAATAATGGAAGGACTTCCTGTAGAAAAAGCTAATGCTCTTACAGAAAAAATTTGTGGTATTTGTTCAAATGCACATGTTTGGAATTCAGTTAGAACTGCAGAAATGGCATTAGATATTGAAATACCTGAAAGAGCTAGTTATATTAGAATTATAATGGGTGAACTTGAAAGATTACACAGTCATTTCTTATATTTAGCTCATGGTTGTGAGACTTTAGCACATGAAACCTTTTCTATGAGATTATTCTATTTAAGAGAAACAATCATGGAACTTTTAGCTATGATTGGTGGAAATAGGGTTCAATATGGTTGTGGAATTATTGGTGGGGTAAGACCAAGATGTGAATTAGATGATGCTAAAATTGCTAGAATTAGGACAGATTTAGACGCTGTTGAAACTAAATTAGCTGATTTTGCAGATAGATTTACTAGCGATACTATTGTAATGAGTAGGATTACTGGTACTGGTGTACTTCCACAGAAACAAGCTTTAAAATTAGCTGTCACCGGACCAACTTTAAGAGCAACTGGTGTAGCTAATGATGTAAGAGTGGATATGCCTGAATATGAACCTTTTGATTTTAATATTATAACTCAAGAAGGTGGAGATGTAAAAGCTAACCTTTTAATTAGGGTTTTAGAATCATTTGAATCAATTAAGATTATTAGACAAGCATTAGATAACTTACCTGAAGGACCTATTGTTGATAGGACTTGGGAAATGGTTGATAGTGAACCTGTACATAGTTACATTGAAGTTCCAAGAGGAATTTTATATCATTCCTATGGTTTAGAAGATGGAAAAGTCAGAAGTTGTGTTATCAGAACTCCATCTATGGCAAATATTGGAGCAATGCAATATGCAGCTATTGGTAACCATGTAACTGATGCACAATTATGTATTGTTCAATGTGATCCATGTTTCACTTGTACTGACCGTGCAATAGAAATTATTCGGAGGGACTAGATATGAATATTGTACTAAATCCAGTTATTATTAACTCAGTAATTGCTGTAATAATTACTGTACTTATTTGTTTAGTTGTTTCTACTTTTCTTCCAGGAATCGAAAGGAAATATGTTCATGCTAGAATCCAACAAAGGATAGGACCTCCAGTTACTTCTCCAGGAATTTTTGCTCCTATTAAATTCATGTTTAAAGAAAATATTGAGCCAAACTCTCCTGTTTCAGGTTTGTATAAAGCTTTGCCTATTGTATGCTTTTTAGTTGTATTGTGTTTAATTATTATTTCAACTCCTCAACTTTTTGCAATTCCTGCTTTAGCAAGTATTGTAGCTATTGTTGGTCTTTTAAAAGTTGAAGAAGTTTGTTATGTGTTAATGGGTGCATTATCTAAATCTATTATGAGTTTACCTATGCCATTTCCAGATACTATAAAAGGAGCAGTTCATAGAGATAGTGAAAGATCTTTTATTGAAGATTTATCTGCTAAAAGGTCTTTAAGGATGATTGCTTATGGGTCATTTCCATTGTATTTAGCTTTGTTTGTTCCTGTAACTCAAGCTAGAAGTATTTTCCTTCCAACTATTGTTTCTTATCAATTTACTCATGGACCTGTATTATTTACTGCTTCTGGAATTGTTGGAGCTATTGTGTTCTTTATTGGTTATATGATAATGTTAAATGAATATCCATTTTCAATTATTAAAGCTAAATCTGATGTAATTGAAGGACCTTATATGGAATATGCATCAAAATATAGGGCTGTTGTTTATATTACTAGAGGATTTTTAATGTTTACATTAGCTGCTTTATTCTTAGTCTTATATTGTGGTATACCTCTCTTTGGTTTAGGTATTATTTTCGCAATTATAGCAGCATTAGTCTTTGTATTATTTATGGGAATTTTCTCAGCATTTACTCCAGTATTTACCAATAAACAATTATATCCTGTAATTGTAGGTCTTTCATTATTAGGAGTACTTGCTATTGTATTGGGGTTATTATAGGTGATTTTATGAAATTTGTTGTTAGACCACTTCATATGGTATCTCTTGGAGGTTACATCGTTGAATGGGATGTTCCTTTCAGAAACCTTATAGTTGTAAATAAAACTGAAGAACCTATTAAAATTGAAATTCCAGTTTTAAATGAAGAATGGATTGAAACTCATAGGGATTTAGGACTTGAAGTTATTCCAGTTTTTGATGAAGATAGCTTTTTAAAATCATGGAAAAAGTCACATATTGAACTAGAAAGAATAAGGTCTTAGTATGTCAGACTATGCAATTACTATTCGTACATTTGAAAAGAAAGGTGTTTTAGATGGTATAACTTCTTTGATTGCTTCAAAAGGAGTTAACATTAGTTATACTCATCTTTTTATTAATGGTGAAAATACTGGAACTATCAACTTAGAGCTAGAAAATGTATCTGATATAGATGGGCTCATCGAAGAACTCAATACTATTGATGCTGTTAAAAATATTGAAATACACGACTCAATAAATACAATTTATGGTAAACGTATTGTGATATTTGGAGGCGGCGCTCAAGTATCTCAAGTCGCATTAGGTGCTATCACAGAGGCTGATAGACATAACATACGTGGTGAGAGAATAAGTGTTGATACAACTCCTCTTGTAGGTGAAGATAATATTTCAGATGCAGTATCTGCACTTACTAGAATTCCTCGTGTAAGTGCTTTAGTACTTGCGGGTTCTTTAATGGGTGGTGAAATCACTGAAACTGTTGCTAAAATCAAAAAAGAGCAAGATATTGTGGTTATTTCATTAAATATGCCTGGTTCCGTTACTGAAGTTGCTGATTTAATAGTTACTGATCCTATTCAAGCAGGTGTTATGGCAGTTATGGCTATAGCAAATACAGCTGTTTTCGATATAAAAAAATTAAAAGGAAATAATAAATTTTAATTTATTTCCTCATTTTTAATGCAAATAGCTTCATAATCGCAATATTTGCATTTATTTTTATTTATTTTTACTTTTGGAGATTTTTGTTTTTAATAATTTCATTTATTTCATTAATAACTTTAAATAAACTTTTTCTTAAACCTACATCCATTATTACAGAGCGTCTATCTCCTATTTTTAAATAATCTACAAAACCAACAAATACTTCAGAATCAAATTCTTGTTCTATTAATATTGCTTGTGCTACTAGTTCTATTGCATCTTGATCCCAGACTCCTTTTATTGGAGGATTTCCACTTTTTAATATTATTGGTAATAATGTCCATTAATAATTTCTATTTTATCACATACTCCAATCAAATCAATTGGTGGGTCTCTTATTAGATAAGTATACATGCAATTTGGGAAAAACATTTCAACTACTTGTTGTCAATCTTTTCCTAGTGAATTCATTGCTTTTTCAGATTTTAATGTTAATAATTGTAGGTTAAAATATGTTTCAGTTGTAATGTCTTCTTTTATTTCGTTAATTTCCTCATTACTAATGTCATAATCATTATCTTTTAATAAATTCATCGTATTTTCAATATATTGGGCTATTCCTATAGATAATGTTTTTTCTATTTCTTTTAAACTCATTTGCTTATTTATTTTTCTCATATTTTTCTGCATTAAATCTCGAATATCAATTCTTAAGTTTTTTATTTCATTGTTTAAGAGTAATTCATTTTTTCGTCTTCATCTAAATAATTTTTTAAGTATAACTTCATAGGGCAGAACATATGGGTTTTAATTGTCGATACATTAATCACAATATAACCTCCTTTTTTGTAATAATGGTTATACTGTGTTTATATTAATAAATATTGCTTAAAATCGATTTAAATATTTATTTCACGAAATTAAAATAAGTTATGAGTAAATATTTATCTTTAGATTAATTTTTTTAAATAAAAAAAGAAAATTGAGGTATTAAAAAGGAATTTCCCTCAATTTGACATATTCGTCCATGGACTCTCTGGTAGTTCCAACAACGATTCTGTAATAATCTGGAGCATTTTCTTTGATGACTTTTTCTACTTTACCTTTACAGTATACTTCTTCTCCATCAAGAGCTTCTCCAGCATATGTATGAGTAAATGAAGCTACTTCGGTAATTTCTACATCAACACCTTCTAAGAGTTCAACATCTTTAACAGTGTAAACTGCAGGATTATCATAAGCTCCAAGTGCACTTTCAATTGTACATTGGATTTTAGCTATTCCTAAAGGTTCATATATTGTATCTCCCCATTTTCCTTCAATTTCATCATAGTTTCTAGTACATAATATGTCGAATAATGTTCCATTAACTGTTCCTCTATTATTTTTTCTACTTTCATACCAGCAGAATTCTTCTTTTGTTAATGAGGAATCCTTCATTCTTTTATGGAAAAGTCTTTCCCAGAATTCATCTTCAATTTGATTCAATTGAATTGATTTATCAAGCTCTTCAACATAAACAGGAGTATTTTTATGCTCTTTAAATGTATTCATAGCTTTTCTATGATTTTCAAGTCCATAAACAACAAAATCAATATCTGAAATTTCTTCTTTTTGAAGACCTGGACACATAGATCCTGAAATACCTAAGTTTTGATAGTCTATACCTGCTACATAATGGAAGAAATCTGCAACATCCATTAATTTAGCAACAATTTCTGGATTTTTTACTTTTTCTCCATTTTCATAAGCTTCTTTTAATTCTTTCAATCTATTTTCAGGTTTAATGATTTCTTTAACTTTATTATGTGGAACACCCATCATTTCAACATTTGTCACGTCACAGAAGTATAAATAATCAGGATGATTTTCTCTTAAAAATGCATATGCTTCATCTGATGAAACTTTTGAGTATTTAGTTCCATTTTTTTCTCTATCTCCATTTTCATCAGGTATGTATCTTAAAAATGAAATAAATCTATCTTCTGGATGAATATAATTTGTTGAAGCAAAAAATAATCCATCTGTAGTGTAAATAAAGTCTCTTGTTCTTACTTTTTCCATAAAAAACTTCCTTCTTTTATCGATAATATTAATTATGAGTTTTATCTAATAAATTAATTGTCTTTTATTCATGTATATTAACTTATTTTATAAGTGTATATTAATTTTTTATTTCATTATTATATTGTTTTATTGAATTTATTATTTTATGAACATCATTAAGATTTTTTTAATTTTTTTTTTAAAATTAAATCATAAACTTTATATGTGAAAAGGTTCAAGAATAATATGTAGATTAGTGGGATTGCCGACTATGAATTTATTCAATGAAGAGGTAATTAAAAAAACAACTTATAACTTAATTTCATAAACAACTTCAATGAATTATTCAAATTAATTAAGGAATAATTTTATTCTTAAAATTTTCTTAAAATTAATCTGGGTCTGCATTTGATGTTTTCCATTAATTTGGCTGTTTTTGAAATTTTTTATAATTGTTGCACTAACAATACGAAAAGAGGTGTCAAAATGAAAGATAAAAGCACAAAAAACTTAACAAAATCTAGAAATATTGGCTCAATCGAAAATAACACACAAATTCCTGATAAAGATGGCGACGTCATGACTATTGCAACTAAAGACGTAATATCTATCCCTCCTTCTAAATCAATCAAGGAAGCTACTGAAGTAATGATGGAGCACCATTTCAGAAGATTACCTGTAACTGATGCTGGATCAGGTAAATTGTTAGGTATTGTAACTGTAATGGATATCTTAGATTTCTTAGGTGGAGGTAAAAAATTCAACATCATTGTAAATACGTATGATGATAATTTCTTACAAGCAATCAATGAACCTATTAGAGAAATCATGACTCGTGATGTAATTACTGTTACAAACAAAGATTCTATTGATAAAGCTATTGACACTATGTTAGATCACTACGTTGGAGCAGTTCCTATTCTAAATGCAGAAAGAAAACTTGTAGGTATCATAACTGAAAGAGATATTTCATTATCTTTTGCAGGTGTATTAACTGAACAAACTGCAGAAGATGTTATGTCTAATAATGTAATTTCAACAACTCCTGGAACTCCAATTGAAGGAGCTTGTAAAATAATGGTTAGAAACAGTTTCAGAAGAATCCCAATTATTGGGGGTAGAGAGTATGAAGGTTCTGAAAAGAAATTATTAGGTATTATAACTACTACAAATATTGTAAATTACTTAAATGATAAAAAATTATTCACTAATATGGCTTCTAACAATGCTACTGATGTTTTAAATGCTACTGTATCTGATATTATGGCTGATAAAGTATGCACAGTTGAACCTACTACTAGATTAGGGGAAATTTGTGAAATTTTTAAAGAAAGAAATATTGGTGGATTACCTGTTACCAAAAATGATGCGATTATTGGTATCGTAACTGAAAGAGATATTTTAAGAGCAGTAAAAAAATAAGTTAAAAAATAATTTTCTTATTCTTAAGGAGGGATAATATGAAAATTAAAAATTTAATGTCTGAAGATATAATTACAATTAATAAAGATTAAAATCTTAATGACGGACTTAAATTATTACGTAAAAATAATATTTCCCGTTTGCCTGTTGTAAATACTATTGATGGTAAAAGAGAGTTAGTAGGAATCGTATCTGAAAGGGATATTGCAACAAAATTAGGTTCATTAAAATCTGGTGGTTTACCACCTTCTGGATTCCATATTTCTTCCGTAATGGTTAATGAGGTTATTGCAGTATCTGAAGAAATGGCTTTAGAAGATGTTGCTAAAATAATGTTGGATAAAGGTATAGGCTCTGTTCCTATTGAATCTGATGGAGTAATGGTTGGTATAGTATCAAAAGCTGATTTTACTACATAGCTACTGGTAGAATTTACCAAAAATTATTTGTAGAAGATTACATGACTAATGAACCAACATGTATTTCACCATCTGATAGATTAGTTCATGCAAGAAGGGTAATGGCTGATGAATGTATTGGAAGATTACCTGTAGTTGCAGATGATGAATTAATAGGTATGTTAACTTCAAAAGATTTTATGAGAGCATTTATTGCATTTAGGAAAAATGTTTCTGAAAATCATCAAGCTGCTCAAATTAAAAATCTTTTTGTAGAAGATACAATGAGTCATAATGTATTAGCAGTAACAAAAGACATGTCAATTGATGAAGTGGCTAATATAATGATTGACAATGGATATAACGGCTTGCCTGTTGTTGAAGATGATGCAGTTATTGGGATTATAACTCAAACCGATATATTAGCTTTAATTGCTGATTTAGAATCTGAATAGCTTTAATTAGCTATTCTCTTTTTTATTTTTTGGAGAATTTTTATGAATTTGGTATCATTTTTAGGACCTAGTGGAACTTTTTCACAAGAAGCTGCAGAGAAAATAAGTGATAATCTAGTATCTTTATGTACAATTCCTGCAGTAATGGATAGTGTTGAAAGAAAAAATTGTAAATATGGTGTAGTACCTATCGAAAACTCAATTGAAGGGCCTGTTGGTCTTACTTTGGATTCACTTGCTCATAACTTTAATTTAAAAATATTTAAAGAAATTATTATTCCAATTAATCATTGTTTGTTAGTTAATCCTGAAGCAAATTTGAGTGATATAACTGATATTTATTCTCATAATCAAGCAATATCTCAATGTCAAGGCTATATTTTTGAAAAGAAGTTTAACCAGCATTTTACTCTTTCCACTGCAAAAGCTTGTGAGTTAATTAAAAATAAAAATAACTGTGCAGCTATAGCTAATAGTAAAGCAAGTACTATTTATGGTCTTAAAGTAGCTGATAAATCAATACAAGATATAAAAAACAATAAAACAAGATTTGTTGTATTATCAAAAGAAGATCATGAATATACTGGATTTGATAAAACATCTATAATTTTTTCAGTTGATGATGATCGTCTGGGACAATTATATGAAATTTTAGGAATTTTTAATAAATTTAATGTTAATTTAACTAAAATCGAATCTAGGCCCTCAAAGGAAGGTTTAGGTAATTATCTCTTCTTCATTGATTTTCAAGGCCATAGAAATGAAAAACATGTTATTAAAATCTTAAATGAAATTAATGAAAAATCTATTTTCCTAAAAATTTTAGGTTCCTACCCACAATTTAAGTAAACATTTAAATTATTGTATTAACATATTATTTATTAATAATGGTTAAGGAGGTCAATAATGAGTAGGGATAAACAAAGACTATTACAGATTATGGATAGTTTAGAAGCCGATTATTTAAGTGGTAAAATTTCTGAAGATAAATACAGATATTTTCGTTCTAAATACATGGCTAAATTGAATAATATTGAAAATGCCAATAGGCCTTTAAAAACAGATATTCCTAGATCTATTAGAAAGAATCCTCTTAAACCAAAGAATGAAGAAGAAAAACTCATTGAAAAGTATATTCTCAATCCAAAGAAACAAAATAAACCACTAAAAATTAAATCTAAACCTAAAACATCTTCTAAACCAATGGATTCAAGTACTTTTAAATTAGCTCTTGTATTAATTTTAGTAGTTGGATTTACTGTAGGTATTTCTATGGGTGTTTTTGGATTTGATTTTGGTGAATTAGGTAATTTTGGTGGTTTGGGCGTGGATGCAGTAGTTACAGATACTGTTTTTCCAAATGTTCCAATACTTGTTGATACAAATTATACTGATTCTGGTAATTATACTTCTTATACAAATTCAAGTTCAGGTGGAGTTACTCCTGAACCAACTCCAACTCCAACTCCTGTAAATAGTACTTATTGATATTAGGTGTTTTTATGAATAAAAAAGTGTTAGCTGTAATAATAATTATTATAATCGCTGCAGGGGCTTTTGTCTTTATTAATCATAATTCTTCTAAAGGTGAAGCAATTCAAATGATTAATTATGTTCAAAATGGAGTTACTTTTAGCTATCCCTCAGATTGGGGTGTAAGTCAAAGTAATTCTAATTATACTGTGGCTGCTATATCTTTGATTAGTTCTATTGATGCTAATCGTACTGCTCAAGTTAATATTCATGTTGAAAAACAAAATTTTACAGGGGAATTTAATGATTTTGTAAATCAAACAATTACCTCTTTAGGTAACGATGAAAAGTATAATATAACTTCTTATGGATATACTCATGTTAAAGGTAAAAATGCAACTCAAGTTACTTTTAATTCATATATCAATGGAACAAATAAGATGCATGAGTCTGTTTGGTTTGAATATGGTAGTGATGCTTATGTAATTACTTACAGTGCTCCTCCATCTACATTTGATAAATATGAAAGAATATTCCAATATGTAGTTAGTACTTTCCAAATCACACGTTAATTATTTTTGAGGGTTTAAAATGGCTATTGTTTTATGTGTAACTGGTAGTATTGCAGCTATTGAAGCTGTTAAATTAGCTAGAGAATTTAGAAGAAACGACATAGAAGTTAAATGTTTTATGTCTGAAGCTGCTTGTGATATTTTAAATCCAAATGCAATGGAATTTGCAACTTCTTAAGAAGTAGTTACTAAATAACTGGTAAAATTGAACATGTTAAATATGCTCAAGAAGATTTAATTTTAGTTGCACCTGCTACAGCAAATACTATAAGTAAATTTGCTTATAAAATAGCTGATAATCCTATTTCTACTCTTTTAATTACTGCATATGGTCATGGAACTCCAATATTATTTGTTCCTTCAATGCATGATTCAATGTATAAAGCTATTAAAGAAAACATTGAAAATATTAAAGAAGAAAATAAAGTAGCTTTTGTAAAACCTAAAATGGATGAAGGAAAAGCTAAATTCCCATCAAAAGAAGATATTCTTTTAGAATCATTAAGATTATTAATTTAAATAAATTAGAAGAGTGATACTATTCTATTAAAAATATAGTTGGTAAAAAGGTTTTAATTAGTTTAGGTGGAACCTTTGAACCTATTGATCCTGTAAGAGGAATTACAAATAAATCTTCTGGAAAAATGGGGTTAGAATTAGCTAAAGAAGCATATATTAGAGGTGCAGATTTAACTTTGCTTGTTGCAAATGTTTCTGTTGAAATTCCTTCTGTTTTTAATGTTATTAAAGTACAATCAACTCAAGAAATGTATGATCAAATTGAGAAATTAGTTTCTGATTATGATATATTCATTTCTACAGCAGCAGTATCTGATTTTGCTGTAGATGATACTGTGAAATCCAAAATATCTTCTGAATCTTCAATGAATTTAACTTTTCAACCTACTGTAAAAATAATTAGTCAAATTAAAAAAATTAATCCAGATATTTTCTTAGTAGGATTTAAAGCAGAATTCAATATAACCGAAGAACAAATTATTAATTGTTCTAAAAAACAAATTGCTGTTGCAGGAACTGATTTAGTAATTGCTAATGATATTGGACATGATTCTTGTAATTTTGGTTCTGATTTTAATGAAGTTTTAATTATTGATGAGGATGTAATGAAAGTTCCATTATCTTCTAAAAAAGAAGTAGCTAAAGTTATTTTTGATGTAATTTCTAATAAACTTGATAAATAACTTTATTAACTTATCCTCTCTTTTTGTATTTTCGTTTTTTTATTATTTATATTTATTAATCACTGTAATTTATTTTTAAAAAATCATCATCGAACTATCCCTATTTTTAGCAAGTTTTATAAAATTTTTTGACAAAATAAGTAATATTTTTTTAGTTAAAAGCATAAGAATTATTTAGAATAAATTAAATTTTTAAAAATCATTTAAAATTAGTATTTAGGTTAGAAAAGCTCATTCCTCTAGGAATTACCATTTTGGTGCAAGCAAATGAGTGAATTTCCCTAGAGGCGTATCTAATGAACTTTCTGCCTATTTGAATTAGCATATTGTATATTTGAATTTATCTTATAAAAAGGTATCGAAGTAATACTTTTTTGCACTTTTTTCATATTTTATTAATTAATTCTTAACCATTTTTTCACCTTATAACTAAGGGAAAAATAAGAAATTTTTATTAAAAACTTTTCTCTACTAAAAATACAATATGGTCTTTTTCATAAGGTTCTAATTTAACTTTTTCAATTATTTTAAAACCTTTAGCTATAAGTTTTTTCTCTTCTTCTTTGAAAATCTTTTTAGGTTTTTGTACTACATCAATACTTCTAGCCTTAATCATTAACAGACCAAGACCATCATCTTTCAAAAACAAGTTCATATTTTTCATAAATAACTCACTTTGTGTTGGTTGAGCAACATCACAGTATATTAAATCCGCCTTTTCAGCAATGTTCAAATATTGTTTAGGTTTTGTTGCATCACCTAAAATTGGAGCAATATTATGTCTTTGTCTTGATAAACGCACAAGCTTCTTCATTGTTACAGGTGAAAATTCAACAGCATAAATCCTTCCATTAATCACAATGTCTGAAATGTGTGAAACGGTTGTTCCGGTTGATGCACCAAGGTATAATACTTTTGAAGCTTCATTAAGGGTTAAATTTTCTAATCCATTTAAAAGAGCTGCAGCTAATTTTGACCTTATAGGGTTCCATAATCTGTATTCTTCATCTTCTTGTATAAGTTCTTCACCATAAACTGAGACTCCTGGAACTAAATTTTTTGTTGCAAGTTGTCCATCTTTAGAATAAACTTTCATGGTCTATCTCCTTTTTTTATTTTTTCTTTTCTTTTTTCCTTTACGTTTACCTTTTTTGCCTTTTTCTGGTTTTTTCACATTCTTTTTAGGTCTTGTAGGTTGGAAAGGATTTTCTTTTTCAATAGCTTCAGCTTTTTCTATAAATTCGTCGTAACAATTTTCATTAAATGTTTTAGTAAAAACATCTCTTCTAATAGCCATAGTTATTTTTGAAGATAACATTTTAGCTATTTTTCCACGATTCCACCATTTTGCACCACGTATTTGTGGATGTTGATATATTAATCCATATTTAGGAGGATTATCTCCTGTTTTTAAATGTCTAAATAATGCTTTTTCAGCACCCATAATTTGAACAGTACTTGCAGAATAAATAGCTAATCTTTTTACTCCTCTTGCATGTGCAATTAATTTAGCACCTAATGTTGAACCTACTAATAATTTTAAATTAGGAGCAATTGCTTCCATTTTATTTTCAATATACTCTTCAGTATCTTTTCTTGTTTTTTGTAGTTCATAGATGGAATTTGCAAAGTTATTAATTATTTCTAAATCTTCAGGAGCTATTTCTTCATCAAAATCAGTAATTTCGTCTAAAAATGCTGAAGGTTTTGCTTTAATAACTTCTTCTTTTGTTTTATTTTCACTTATTAATTTGATGTAGGTTTCATTATTTTTTATAATATCCATTTCTGGGAAATAAAGAGCATACCATTCGCGGATTCTTTCGATTAACTTACTTATGGATTCATCTATTTCATCTATTGAATTAATTGCTTGAATTAAATGTTTGTCTTCTGATTTTGAAGCTTCTTTCATTTTTAAAATAGATAGTTTTCTATGAAAATCAATCAATTCTTCCTCATTAAAAAACTCCATTTCTTCTAAATGGCTTCTCAAATATTCTCCTCCTTTATTAGGAGTTTCTATTTGAATTTTTTCATATTCTTTCAATGATGAATAATCTGATGCTAGTTTTGTTGTTTCAATGAAAATATTATCATAATTTTGTGAAACTTCTTCAATTAATTGAATTTCTTCAGCTAATAATTCTCTATTATTTATTTTATTTACCTTAACAGGGATTTCATCAGCTAAGAAAAGTTTTTTGCCTATTATTTTAAAATTTTCATCGAATGCAATAAATCCTTTAATACAATAAGTTATAAAACAATCCATAATAATATTATTCTTTTCATAAAGTATAAATCTATTTTTTTTATTCAGTCTAGTTCACTATTAAATTGTTTTTCAAATCTTTCGTAATAATTTTTAGATACTGCATCATATCTATTCCAAACATCCATAAGTGTATCTGGGATGGTTTCTTTCGTTTCTTCATTTTGTTTCGCATAAATGTGGAACATCTCTTCATTATCTTTAATAATTAATTTAACAAAGGAGATATTAGATTTTTTAACTTCAATGTTTTTTGTTTCACTTTCTAATAGCTTTTTCAAATCAATTTTTTCTCCATTAACAATACATTGAATTTGTTGTTAATATTTTTATTTTCACGGATTTTCTTTTACTTTTTAATACTTTTATTAAGTTTTCTAGTTCATTTGATGTTATAAATCCTATACGCATGTTTATGGTTTTTTTATCACTTTTTATAAGTTCTATCTCCTTTTCAATTATTTTATCTTCTGTTGGAATTAACCAAATTGGTGCTTGAACTTGTGAAACTTTATCTTCATATATCTCTTCTAGTTTTTTCTGTTTGATCTAGTTCCTTCATTAATTGTTTTTATGTTCTTTAAATACTTTTTTAGGAGGTATAACTTCATATATTATGGGTTTATTATCTTTAATTTCAATGAAATTTTTTCTTTCTAAATTCTTTAAAACTTCATAGGATTTAGGCCGAGAATGTTCGCTTCTTTTGATATTTCTGCTGCAGTTCCTCTTATAATGGATGTTAAAGCAATGTAAACTTTAGATTCATATTTACTTCATTCAAATTTTTTAATGTTTTTATTAAGTCTTCATTCATGATAATACCTTATTAATATATTTGTTACTTTTTACCATAAAAAAGTATTATACTATTTTATATAAATTAACTTTAATAAGGGTTATCATCGACATAATGTGTTGTTCTTAAGTAAGTTTCTCACTTTTCTTGTCGTGTAAAATTAAAATTTAGGTGATAAAATGTTTTGTTATCAATGCTCTCAAACTGTTAGAGGAGTTGGTTGTACTAATCACGGTGTATGTGGAAAAAATGATACTGTTACAAAATTACAAGATAATTTATTATTTGCATTAAAAGGGATTTCTGCTTATAATTATCATGTAAAGGAATTAGGTATTAAAGATGATGAAGTTGATGAATTTTTAACTAAAGGGTTATATTCAACATTAACTAATGTCAATTTTGATATTGATAATCTTGTAGGATTAGGTCTTAAAACAGGTGAAGTCAATCTTAAAGTAATGAAAATGCTTAAAGAAGCACATATTGCTAATTATGGCGAACCAACACCTGTTGAAGTTAAAGTAGGTGCACAAGAAGGTCCTGGAATCTTAGTAACTGGGCACGATTTAAAAGCACTTGAAGAACTTTTAAAACAATGTGAAGGAGCTGGTGTGAAAGTATATACTCATAGTGAAATGCTTCCTGCTCATGGATATCCTGAACTTAATAAATATGAATGTTTAGTTGGACAATTAGGTGGAGCATGGATAGATCAAAAGAAACTATTTGCTAAATATAATGTTGCAATATTAGGAACAACTAATTGTGTACTTCCTCTAAAAAAGAATATGCTGATAGGTTATTTACTTTAGACATTGTTAAAGTTCCAAATGGTCAAGTAATTCAAGATTATGATTTCAAACCATTAATTGATAAAGCAAAAGAATTCGGATCTTTAGAACCTGAAGAAACTACTACTATTAATACTGGTTTTGGTTTATCTACAATTTTATCTCTTGCTCCTAAAATTAAAGAGTTAGTTGAAGCAGGTAAAATTAAAAGATTCTTCTTGGTTGGAGGTTGTGATACTATCCATCCAAAAATGGATTATTATAGAGAATTTGTAAAAGAATTACCTGAAGACACTGTTGTTTTAACATTGGCTTGTGGTAAATTTAGATTTAATGATTTAGATTTAGGTCAATGTAATGATGCAATTGTTGCTATAGATTTAGCAGTTGCATTAACTGAATTATTTGACTGTGGATTAAATGAATTACCTTTAACCATTATTTTAAGTTGGATGGAACAAAAAGCAGCTGCTATTTTATGGACTTTATTGTTCTTAGGTAAAAAAGACATGCTTATTGGACCTATACTTTCAGCTTGGGTAAATGAAACTATTTTAAATGTTTTATTTGAAAACTTTAATTTAGGTTTAATTACTACTCCTAAAGAAGCTCTTAAAAAAAATCATGGGTTAATTAAATCTAAAATATTTTTTTAAAGTAGATTTTTTCTACTTTAACTTATTTTTTTATTATTTTTTCTCATTATTTCTTAATCCTATAATTAATTATAAATGATTTGTTTAACTTACATATTTATATAAAATAATTTAGGTGTTGAAATGTTAGAGACAGACATTTGTGGAGTAAAATTCAAAAATCCGTTAATGCTTGCTGCAGGTGTAATGGGAAGTAATGCATCATCATTGAATTGGATTTTAAGGTCTGGAGCTGCAGGTGTTGTAACCAAATCCTTTTCTAAAGAGGCTAATAAAGGTTATAATAATCCTACAACTGTTGGTGTTGAAGGTGGAATTATCAATGCTATTGGTTTATCTTCTCCAGGCGTAGTGAACTTTAAAGAAGAACTTAAAAACACTGAAAAAGAGGAAGGACAACTAGTTATTGCTTCAATTTATGGTTCTACTCCTGATGAATTTGCTTATTTATGTGAACAAGTAAGTGATTTAGTAGACATGATTGAATTGAATATTTCATGTCCTCATGCTATGGCAGGTTGTGGTGCTTCAATTGGTCAAGATCCTGAATTGACTCATCAATTTGTTTCAGCTAGTAAAGATGCTTCTAAAGTTCCAGTTATAGCTAAATTAACTCCAAATGTAACTGACATTGTTGAAATAGCATTGTCTGCACAAGATGCAGGTGCTGATGGGTTAACTTTAATTAATACTGTTGGTCCGGGTATGAAAATCAACATTGATGTTGCTCGTCCTGTTTTAGCTAATAAAATGGGTGGGATGAGTGGACCTGCAATTAAACCACTAGCTATTAGGAATGTTTATGTTGTTTATGAAGCAGTAGATATTCCAATTATTGGTGTTGGTGGTGTTACTAATTATGAAGATGTTGTCGAATTCTTATTTGCTGGAGCACGTGGTGTACAAATAGGAACAGCTATTATGGATGAAGGTGTAGATGTATTTAGTAAAATAAATAAAGATTTAGAAGCTTTCATGGTAGAAAAAGGTTATTCCTCAATTGATGAGATGATTGCTCTTGCTCACAGGTGATTACAATGAATAATGTTCCTCAAATTGTTACAATTAAAGAAATTATTGAAGAGACTCCTACAATTAAAACTTTTAAATTTGATTGGGATTTTGAAAAGTATGGAAAACCAAATCCTGGTGAATTTGTTATGGTATGGAACTTTAATAATGAAAAACCAATGTCTATCTCTCAAATCAACGATAATGAACTTGCAATCACTGTAAAAAACATTGGAGAGTTTACTTCCCAAATTCACTCTTTAAATGTTGGTGATCAAATTGGTATTCGTGGTAGTTATGGTAATGGATTTACTAATGATTTTACTGGTAAAAAAGTTTTAGCTATTGGTGGAGGGGTTGGAATGGCTCCTATTAATGCAATAGCTACTGATTTAATTAAAAAAGGTAATCAAGTAGATGTGATTCCTGCTTCTCAAACTAAAGATGAACTTTTATACATGACTTCTCTTGAAGAATTAGGTGCAAATGTTTTCCCATGTACTGATGATGGTAGTTTTGGATTTGAAGGATTTGCTACTGATCGAACTATAAGTTTACTTGAAGAAAGGTCTTATGATATTGCATTTATTTGTGGACCTGAGATAATGATGAAAGGTATATTCAAAATACTTGAAGATGCTGAAATAAATGCAGAATTTTCCATGGAAAGATACATGAAATGTGCCCTAGGTATATGTGGTCAGTGTTGTGTTGATAAAACTGGTTGGAGAATTTGTGTAGAAGGCCCTGTTTTTGATATGGAAAGTTTAAAATTAATTACAGAGTTCGGTGAATATCATAGGGATGCTTCTGGTTTTAAACATTAATTTTAAGAGGATTTAAAAATGGAAAGAAATGTTGTTATTTTAGATATCGATTATGTACTTTTAGATGATAAACCTGTCATTCGTTTATTCTCTAAAGATAAAGATAAAAATATTGTTTTAGTAGATGACACATTTCAACCTTATCTTTATGTTCTCCCTACTGATGATCCTAAACAAACTATTGAAGATATTTTAGCGGGTGTTGAACCAGTAAATATTGAAGAATTCACTAAAAAAGATTTCCAAATAGAAAAAACCTTTTTAAAAGTCACATTAAAAAATCCGCAAGAAGTTTCTAAAAAAAGAGAATTTATACGTTCTTTAGATTCTGTTAAAACAGTTAGAGAAGCAGATATTCCTTTTTATAGAAGATATTTAATAGATAATAATGTTATTCCAATGACTGAAGTGAAAGCAATTGGTGGAAAATTAGATTCTTTCATGGATTTGGATGCAGAAGAATTAGATTTAGAAATAATTAAACTTACAGAGCCTCTTAAAAGGATAAAAGATAATGTACAGGATTTTAGAATTGCTACTTTTGATTTAGAAGTTAGAAATCCTCATGGAATGCCTGATGCAGAAGAGGATGAAATTATTATGATAGGAATATCAAGTAATTTTGGAGTTAATAAAGTAATTTCTACTAAAAATAAAACAACTGGGGATTGTTCTTTTGTTGAGCAAGTATCAAGTGAAAAAGAAATGATTCAATCTTTTGTTGATACAATTCGTGATAATAATGTAGATATTATTATAGGATACAATTCAGATAATTTTGATTTTCCATACATTGTAAAAAGAGCAGAAATCCTTGATGTAGATTTAGAATTAGGAATGGATGATTCTGAAGTGAAATTTATTCGTAGAGGAGGATATTCTGATTCCGCTGCAATTAAAGGTCTTATTCATGTTGATTTATATCTTGTTATGAGACGTTATATTACTTTAGAAAGGTATACTCTTGAAAGAGTTTACTATGAATTATTTGGTGAAGAAAAAATTGATGTTCCTGGAGATAGAATTTGGGAATTCTGGGATGGTAATGGCGAAGAATTAGATAAACTCTTTGATTATTCATTGGATGATGTAGTAGCTACTTTAAAAATAGCAGAACAAATTTTACCATTAAATTTAGGGTTAACACATATTGTAGGCCAACCATTATTTGATTTAAGTCGTATGACTACTGGTCAACAAGCAGAATGGTATTTAGTTAAAGAAGCTCATTTTGATAATGAAGTAGTTCCAAATAAAAATACTGGAGCAAATGCAACTGCTCGTCAAGCTGATGATAATGAAGGAGGATATGTAAAAGAACCAGAAAAAGGTTTACATGAAAATCTTGTACAATTCGATTTTAGAAGCCTATATCCTAGTTTAATTATTTCTAAAAATATCTCTCCTGATGTTCTTGAAATAGGTGAAGTAGATAATATTGAAGATTATCATTTATCTCCAGAACATGGTTTAAAATTTAAAAAAGAACCTAAAGGATTTATTCCATCTGTTATTGGTAAAGTATTATCAAGAAGATTAGCTATTAAAAAACAAATGAAAGAATCTGATGATGAAACTGAGAAAAAAGTTTTAAATGTACAACAACAAGCTTTAAAAAGACTATTAAATACAATGTATGGTATTTATGGTTTTCCTGCATTTAGATGGTATTCTTTTGAGTGTGCTAAAGCTATTACTTCTTGGGGAAGAGAATACATTAAAAAGAGTATTGAAAAAGCAGAAGAGTTTGGTTTTTATACTATATATGCTGATACAGATGGGTTTTATGTAAAATATAAAAAATAAGGGAAGAATAAAAATTATTCTTCATCTAAATAAGAGTCTAAATTGATTTCTAAATCATTACAAATTTCACTTAATTGTTCATAAAGTTTACTATCAATTTTTATTCCGTTTGCTTCAGCATCTGCGATTCTTTGAACTTCTAAAGAACCACAAATAACTTTTCCACCATTAGTTTTAATTTCATCTAAGAAATCTTCAACTTGTTCTTCAAATGTGTCACGATCTACAAATTTGCTCGGATTAATAGCAACGAATAAATCTCCTTTGGTACAGTCTTCTTTAGGATTACTAGTTCCAGTAACTCCAAGACCATAGTTTGCACCTACAAGAGGTCCAGTTAAAATTTCAATTAAAAATGCAATTAAATATCCTTTAATTCCACCAAATGGTAAAATAGAACCTTTTAATGCTGCTTCAGGGTCTGTGGTCATATTTCCATCTTTATCTAATGCAACATTTGGTGGTAATTCTTCACCTTTTCTTTTAGATTCTAATATTTTTCCTCTTGCTGTAACGGAGGTTGCCATATCTAATGCAATATAACTTTTAGAAGGAATTCCTACAGCTATTGGGTTGGTTCCAATGATAGGTGTACTTGAACCAATTGGAGCAATCGCAGGGTCAGTGTTTGCAATAACAAAACCAATCATTCCAGATCTTATTGCAACATCAGAGTAAAATCCAGTTACACCAAAATGATTTGAATTATGTGTACCAACACAACCAATACCTAATTCTTTAGCTTTTTCAATCGCTAAATTCATAGCTTTGTATGCAATAGCTTGACCAAATCCACTATTACCATTAATTAATGCAATAGCCGGGGTTTCTTTTTCAATTGTAATATTATCAGTTAATGAGATAGTTCCATTTTCAATTCCAATAATATATTGTGGGAATCTACCCAATCCGTGTGAAGTAAACCCTTTTAAGTCTGCATCAAGTGTAGCTTCTGCTACTAATTGACAATCTTCGTCACTAGCTCCTAATTTTGATAAAATTTCTTTAACAAGAGCTAATTCATTATCTTTAGTGATAATCATTTTATTTTTTCCTCCTAATATTCTATGGTAGTTACTTCAAATGTTTCAACGGTAATTTTGTCTTCTTCGATTACTTTTCCAATTTTATAACAATTACAATATTCTTTTAAATTGTTCATAATTTCATCAGCTTCTTCTTCTTCAGCAATCACAACAAAACCAATTCCCATATTGAAAACTCTATACATTTCTTCAATAGGAACTCCTTGTTCATAAATAAGTTTAAATATATCTTGAATCTCTGGAAGGTCTTTAATTTCATAACCAACGCCATCTTTTAAACGTTTAAGGTTAGTAAATCCTCCTCCAGTTATATGTGCTAAACCTTTAATGTCGAAGTCTTTTTTAAGTAAATCAACAATAGGTTTTACATATAATCTTGTAGGTTTAAGTAACTCTTCACCAAGTGTTATGTCTGAGTTAGGCATTTTATCATTTACAGTTAATCCTGCTTTTTCAAAAATAGCATTTCTAGCTAAACTGTAACCATTACTGTGAATTCCATTACTTTCTAAACCAATTAATACATTTCCAGGTGTTATTGCTTCTCCAGATATGATTTTATCAGTATCTACAAAACCAATTCCAGTTCCTGCTAAATCAAAATCTTTAATAATTCCAGGAAGTGAAGCGGTTTCTCCACCAATGATAGCGATTCTTGATTCTATTGCTCCTTTAACTAATCCTTCAGCTATTTCTTCAGCCATTTCTGGGTTAGGCTCTTCTACAGCTAAATAATCTACTAAAGCAATTGGTTCTGCACCGACACATAAAATATCATTCACAACCATAGCAATACAATCAATACCTATGGTATCATATTTTTCCATCATTTTCGCAATTAATATTTTACTTCCGACACCATCAGTACTCATAGCGATACCTTTATCACCTAATCTAACTAAAGCTGCATAGTGACCGCTATCTGTGATTATGTCTCTATATTCTAATGTTGATTTGAGTTTTGATGCAAGTTTTGATACTGTAACAGCTTCAAAATCAATGTCAACACCAGATTCTGAATAAGTAACCATTTTAACACCTATTAATTTTTTAACAATTTTTTACTATAATATATTTGTTTATTAACATTAATAATTTTTATTGAATCCTTGTACACTCTAGGTTAAGAGGACTTTTAGTTTCAATTTTATAACTTCTATGAATACTAGAAGCTAAGTCCACTGTTTTATATGGATCTCCATGACAAGTAATGACTTTATCTGGTCTAGGATTTAATCTTTTTACGTAATCCATAAGTTGACGTCTGTTGGAATGTCCACTAAATCCGTTAAGGGTCTTAATTTCCATTTTAACATTAAAGACTTTAGTTTTTCCATCTTCTTCTAATAGTACTTCTTTTCTTCCATTTTGGATTCTTCTACCTAATGAACCTTCAGATTGGTAACCTACAAAGATTAAAGTGTTTCTTTCATCTTCACATAACCATTTAAAGTATTCTACTGAGTTTCCACCAGTTAACATACCTGAAGTTGAGAGAATAATAGCAGGTTCTCCTTCAACAATGTCTTTTCTATAATCCATATTTTTAACATTCTTGAAAACATCTGCAACAAATGGGTTTCTTCCCATATGGAAAATTTGGTCTCTTAAATCTTTAGATAAATATTCTGGACGAGCAGTATGGATAGCGGTTGCTTCCCAAATCATTCCATCAATATAAATTGGTACTTCATCAATCATACCATGACGCATGTACTCTTCAAGTACAACCATTAATTCTTGTGCTCTTCCTACTGCAAATACAGGAACAAGTACTTTTCCGCCACGTTTTAAAGTTTTATAAATAGTTTTCATCATTTCTTTTTCAGCGGAATTTCTAGAAGGTTGGATATCCTCTCTTCCTCCATAAGTACTTTCCATAATTACAGTTTCTGAACGTGGGAATCTATAAGTAGCTGGTTCAAGTAATCTGCTTCTTTCGTATTTAAAATCTCCAGTATATATTAAGTTATGCTGTCCATCACCAATGTGCATATGGCTCATTGCAGAACCTAAAATATGTCCTGCATTATGTAATGTTAATCTAATATCTGGGGAGATATCAGTTACTTCTCCATAATCAAGAGTTATTGTATTTTTAATACAATGTTGTACATGTTTTTGAGTAAATGGTAATGGATTATCTTCTCTGTGAGCAATATCAATATGATCTAACTGTAATAAAGTCATTAAATCTCTTGTTGGAGTTGTACAATAAACAGGTCCATCATATCCATAATGGAATAAGTATGGTACAAATCCACAATGATCTAAGTGAGCATGAGAAATAATAACTGCATCTAATTCTTCAATTGAAAACTCAGGAGCGTTTAAATAAGGAAATGCAGTTTTGTTATCATTTGCAGCTACGTTTACACCACAATCTAATAAAACACGACTATTTGGTGTTTGTAAAAGCATAGATGAACGTCCTACTTCTTTAAATCCACCCATTGATGTTACTCTTGCCCAATCATTTTCAAATCTTGCTTCTTGATGAATTTGTTGACCAAGTCTTTGTAACATTTGTTTTCTTTCTTTACTGCTATTTTTAATTGTATTTCTAATTTTACCAATAATTTCAGAATTAATTGGTGGGGTTCTAAGGATTTTAGGAGCCCAACCAGTGTGTTTTACAATAATTCTGGAAGTAACACCATATTTTCCTATTACAAGTCCTGGTTTTTTAGCTTCAATAATTACTTCATATGTTACATCATCAAATGTAATGTTAGTTATTTCTGCTCCATCTGGAACTATTTCATGAATTTTATCAATAGTTTTTTCATTATCTAATAAAACAGATTTATCAGATTTTATAATAATTCTTTTACGTAAATCCTTTGCTACGTTTCTGATTAAATCACTATTTTCACTTATCATTTCAGGATTTTTTGTGTAGATGACTACTTCAGGTCCTTCAAATTCTACTTTAGCGACCTGTGCATCTTTTGGTAATTTTTTTATTATTGTCTTTTTAATATTGTCTAATGTTTCTGAGGCCATATATACACCTTCAAAAAAAGTTTGTGTGTAAGATATAGGGTTATAAAAGGCATTTAAGCTAGTAATTAGTTTAATTTTATAACTCTAGTTACACAATTTATATGAAAAAGTAGTTAGTTATGAAAAAAAGTTATAAATTTTCAATTATTTCATTAATCTTTTCATCACCTAACATTTCAAAGCCGTCTTTGTCAACTTTTGCGACTAAATATCCACAACCGGAATATGTGTCACGTTCACTAGCAGCTTTAATTGCTCTAATTGCTACACTGATTGCTTCATCAACAGTAATATCCTTATGGCATCTGTCTTCTAAAACTCCGTATGCAAAGGTTGATCCAGAACCTGTTGATATGAAATCATCTTTAATCATACCTCCAGCAGGGTCTAAAGAGTAAATTGAAGCACCAGATTCATCTAGTCCACCAAGTAATGTTTGTACATATCTTGGATTAGATTGTAATATATTTGCAGTTAATGATGCAGCTGCTTTAATACTCATAGTGTTATTATTTCTCATTTGATATAATGATACTTCAGCACTAATAACTTTCATTAAACTTTGTGCATTTCCAACTGAACCAGCAATTGTGGTTACAATATGATTATCAATTTTAAATATTTTTTCTGCGACTTTATGTGCTACAAGGTTACCCATAGTAGCTTTTCTTTCGCTTGCAAATACAACTCCGTCTTTACAAGTAATTCCAACAGTTGTTGTACCTTCTACAATTTTATCTTTCATTTAACACACCTCGTGTAAAATAATTTTAAAATTTAAACTACGTTATAATTTTTAAATAAAATTAATTGTAAATTAATTAAAATCAGAATCAAACAATTAGTTAAAACTAACAATTAATTATTAGTTTTTGATATATATAAACTTTTTTGATATAATTTTATCTTATCTATGCTTTTTTATTTATCTGTATTGAGTTTAAATCGTTGTTTATACAATTAAATACTTGCTCAATCAAGTATGGAATTCTTTTTATATGTTTAACTTCATATTATAAGAATAGAAGATAATTAAAAGCTTATTATTGCTTAAACAAGTAATATATATTTTTGGGAGATAATATATGTTTGAATGTAAGAATATTTTTATGCATTATATTTGTTTGTTTTTGACCATATCTTGTGTTTCAGCGAATGACTCAGTAGATAATTTTACTGATAGTTATGATTCTAATCTAACATTTGATGATTCTATAGTTTATAATGTCCATTCCTCTGATGAATTTTTATCTTTAGCAGATACTTTAGCTACTATGATAATCCAATGTTAGGTAAAAACGTGACAATAAATCTTGATTCTGGTGAAGTTTATGCTTTTAATTCAGGTATTAAAGATAAACATTTGCAAAATCGTATTTTTGATGATTATGGTTTTGTTATGAAAGCAGATGGTTATAATTTACGTATTAATGGTAATGGTGCAACTATTAAAAATACTGACGAGTATAGCTTAGGTTTTTTATATATTAATAGGGATTCAACTGTTGCATTAAATAATTTAACTATTTCTGATTTTAAATTAGCTTTTGTAAATATGGGTAATTGTGCTGCAAATTCTTGTAAATTTGTTAATAATGTTAATGATAATATTTTAGCTTCCCGTAGTTTATTTAATAATGAAGGAGGAGTAATGCATAATTATTGTCTTGCTTCTTTAAATAATTGTACTTTTGATTCTAATGATGCACATTATGAGAT
>JAKSUH010000029.1 GCA_024413395.1 archaeon | reverse complement strand
AAATTCCAAGTTCATGTAGATAATAAGTTATTAAACTACCTAACTGAACAGAATTATAAATCAAGGATGCCTCTTTATCTCCAGAATTTATACAGTAATCAACATCATCCTTAGATAACATAACTTTTTTAAATTGACATAAATATTCTAATCTATTATGTAAACCTAATGGTTTTATTTCATTAGAAGATAATTTAGAAATATCCTGAATATCTTTAATATGTACTTTATAACCCTCGATTAAATTTTTAGCTAAATTTAAAGACCTTAAATAAACTTCTGCAACTTGATTACGTGAAGTATCAATATAAGGTTTATCAGTACCAAAAGTAATAGCACCATAACTAGGCCATTTATTAATTAAAATAAGAGTTCTGAAGATAATATTTCCTATAATCCCATCAGGAGCAATAATTACATTTGCTTTTTCTTCAATAGCTTGTTCTATTAAAATATAATAATTTTTAACTTCATAGGAAGTTTTTTCAGTCAATAAAGAATATAATTCTTCTGCATCATCTATTGAAGAGTCTATTTCAGGTGATCTTCCATAATCTCCTTTACGACCATTTGCAAGAATAGCTATTTTAGGTTTTTTACCTATTTTCTTTAAAAAGTTAGCACAATTAATAGCTAATTCATATTTTTCTTCTAATGTATTACCTTCATCAATTCCTACAGGTGATAATAAAAACTGTTTTTCATCATCATGTACATAAGTTGCTCTTAAAATATTATTAGATGTATATATTGATTTAATTTCTTTCATAATTTTATTAGAAGGTAAAGATCCTCTAATAACCGCATCAATATTTTCATCTTTAAAACAATTAATTAAATCTGCTTCATTGTCAATTAATTTTAAAGTATAGTTTTTATTTTTTCTTCTGAAACGTGCACATGCTCTTAAAATATCTTTATTTTCTCCTACTCCAACAGCAATTTGTGGCATAGTTTCACCAATATTAAAAAATAGAATTATTCAAATCGGATTTCATTTAAAGAACGGATAACTAAATCATTTAAATAGTTTATAATATTAATAGGAAGAGATTCTTCATCGTTTTCGTTGATAAATTGAGAGATAAGTTTACAAAGTACAAAAATAGCATGTTTATGTTCAGCTTTAGTTTTATGGATATGATGAGGACTTATTTTAAGAGACATATACTCAGTACAATCATTTTTAAGTTGATCATTTTCTGCGACATATTTTAAAACATAAACCAAAAATTGATGTAATCGTATCATCTCATCCTTATACATAATTTATCATACCTCAAAAAATTATTTAAAATAACTAACGCATTAAACATCTTGATAATATAAGATTTACATTCATTATATTTAAAAATTATTACAAAAAACAATTAAATGTTTAATATCCTATACTTTATAATTAAAGTTTTCAACCTCTATAATCTTAGGTAAATGACCCATAGTCCCTATCTCTTCACCAGATATAATTAAAATACCATCAAAGTATTCTTTATAATTTTCTGCTAAATTTAAACCATTTTCAACTGAACCAGAAACTTCATTAGCTATTTTAGTTGCAAGTCCATCAGTTATTGCAGGTGAACCACCTAAAACTGTGACTGAATCTGCAGTACCAAAACTAATTGAATGACCAATTTTACCACTAGAAGTAGAAATACCTAAAGGATTTTTTCTTTTTTTTAATTTAAAAGCAATATTATTACCTAAAATCTCATTATTAGAGTAAATCCCACAAAGGATTTTTTCAGAATTTATAATAGCTATATCTCCACCATTTTCAACAATAGAATTAGTAGAACCTAATGAAATTAAATAATCTAAAGACATTCCAGCAATAGCTCCAGCGACAGTAGCCATAGGCCCTATATCACATTTAATAGATGCATCATACATTAAATTAACAATAGCTGGAATAATTTCTTTTGGTTTATCTAATTTATCTAAAGATATTTTAAATTCGGGATTTAATAGAATATATCCTTCTAAATCCCTGCGAAGTTTTAAAATATAATTTTTTAAATTAATATTTTCTAAATCAGTAGTTAATCGAATATGAGTTTCACCAATATCAATATTCAAAGTAACACCTAAAAAGAAAAATTAATTCTTATCTTCCATAACGATATTATAAATATTTTTAGATAATTTCATTATTAAAGTATGAAGTTGATTACGTTCTTCTTGTGTGAAATTTGAGAAAACTTCTTCTTCAAATTGAGTACGAATCTTTTGAAGTTCATCAACTTTTTCAAACCTTCTTCAGTTAAACAGACAATCTTTTTTCTTCTATCTTGAAGAGAAGGAATCCTTTCAACGAAACCTTTTTTTTCAAGCCTTTTTAAAGCTCTAGTAACAGTACCTTCATTATAATCTAAAACTTTAGATAAATATTCTTGTGTTACATTTTCTTCTTGATATAGAATAGTAATATAAGGAATTTCTGAACGAGTAAGGTCATATAACTCTAAACGAGAATTAATAGACTGAGTTATCTGTTTATTTAAATTAAAAACGTGGACATTAATATTTCTACCCATGGGATATACCTCTTAAATAATTATTGTTAATGTTAATATGATTTTTATAATACTTAAATGAAACTATATTAAATGAATATTTACATAACTTTATAAACAGATTTTATTTAATAATCATAATTTATTTTCATTGAAAAAAGAATATTTTGAATAATCTTAAAAAATAAAAAAATTAGGAATAATATATTTAATATAATAAATTAAATATATACAGTAAATATTTAAAAAATTTAAGATGTGATTGAATGAAAGCATTTAATTTTCTATTAAAAGAAAGAGAAGAAAAACCAAGAACAAAAGGTTTAACAATGGTCCTAGATAAAGGATTAGGACTTGAAACAGCAGATAGTTTAATGAAAATCTCCGGAGAATATGTGGATTATTTAAAATTTGGATGGGGAACAGCTATCGTTCATGAACAAAACATTATCAAATCAAAAGTTGAAATGTATCAATCTTATGAAATTACTCCTTATACAGGAGGTACTTTATTTGAACTTGCTAATACAGCAAACAAATTAGAAGAATTTTTTGCAGAAGCAGATAATTTAAGATTTAATGCAGTTGAAATTTCAGATGGATCTACTGTAATCTCTCATGAAGATAAATTAGATTGTATTAAACAAGCTAAATCAAAAGGTTTTGAAGTATTATCAGAAATTGGAAAAAAAGATCCAAGATTAGATAAAGAACTTACTTTAGATGAAAGAATTGAATATATGGAAAAAGAAATCAGTGCAGGTTCTTCTAAAGTTATTGTAGAAGCACGTGAAGGTGGAAAAGATATTGGAATCTTTGATAAATCTGGAAATGCAAAAGAAGATGAAATTGATTATATTGTAAACAATTTTAATGGAAACGATATACTTTGGGAAGCTCCAAATAAAAATCAACAAGTATTCTTTATCTTAAAATTAGGAAATGATGTTAATTTAGGAAATATCTCTTCTGATGAAATCACTTCTCTTGAAACATTAAGAAGAGGATTAAGAGGAGACACTTTAGGAAAATTATAACTAGAGGTTAATAAATTGAGAACTATAGCAGAAATTAATGAAAAAATAGCTTCAGGCAAAGCTAATGTTTTTACAGCTGATGAATTTAAACAAGCTATTCGTGATGGAAATCCACCAAGTTTTGACGAAGTAGATGTTGTTACTTGTGGAACTTGTGGAATAATGAGTGGAACTGCAGCAATATTTAATGTAGTTGTAGCAGAAGGAGGAGTCTTCAAAAGAGCTAAATCAATTACTTTAAATGGTGTTCCAGCAAATGTAGGTCCATGTCCTAATGAATGGTTAGGTTCTGTTGATTTAATATTACATGGAACAAGTAAAGACCCAAATAATCCACAATATGGTGGAGGATTCTTATTAAATGATATTGTATCTGGTAAAGAAATTACTTTAAAAGTTGAAACAATTGATGGAGATATTATAGAATCAACTACAACATTAGAAGAAATGGGTAAAGCACAAATTATTGGTTCACGTATGGCTTTTAAGAATTATACTGCATTTTTAAATCCATCAAATGAAGCAGTTTCATCAATTTTCTGTGGAATTCCTTTAGAAGGAAATTATGAAGGATTAACTTTCTCAGGTTGTGGAGATTTAAATCCTTTACAAAATAACCCTAATATACAACCAGGAACATCAATTCTATTAAATGGTGCTAAAGGATTTGTATTAAGTAATGGTACAAAATCAACTCCTGAAAAACCTAATTTAATGTTAACTGGTGATTTAAAAGATATGGATGTTGGTTATTTAGGTGGATTTAAAACTGGTGAAGGTGCTGAAGTCTTTGATACAGTAGCTATTCCTATTCCTGTTTTAAATGAAGAAATTTATAATAATTTACTTATAACAAATGACAAAATCCCATTAACTGTAGCAGATATTAAAGGTAGACATTTACCTATAACTGAAACAACTTATGCATTGTGGGATAATACAGAAGCTCGTCCTAGAATAAATAGTACAAAATGTTCCAAATGTGATACATGTTCTGTAGAAGATATTTGTCCAACAAATGCATTTAAAGATAAAAGATTAGATATTACAAAATGTTTCGGTTGTGGATTATGTGTCCATTACTGTAAGAAATCTTCTTGTAAAATGGAAACTGGTTCAATTGACATAGATAATCATAATGTACCAATTATTTGTCGTCAATCAGATAGATTAAGAGCTAATAAATTAGCAAACAAACTTAAAAAGATGATTTTAAATGAAGAATTCAAAATCTAATAACACATATGAAATCAAAATTGAAGATTCACCTTTATCCTTAGCTGAAGATATAATTAATGATATTAAATTTTCTAAAGAAAAAGGATTATTAAAATGTGTACAATGTGGAATGTGTACATCTACATGTCCTGCAGCACAACATTCAAATTATAATCCTCGTGATATGATTGAAAGAGTTTTAGAAGGGGATAAAACAATTTTAGAAGATGATGATATTTGGAATTGTTTTTACTGTTACACATGCCATAGTATTTGTCCTGTAGGAAATAGTGCTTGTGAAATTAATCAAATTTTAAAACAAATATCAATATCAGAAGGTAAAGCAGATGAAAAACTTAAACCATTCTTAGGATTTGCAGATAGTTATTATTCTATGGCAATAGGAGCAATACCTTCTAATTTCTTTGAAGAAATAAGTGAAGATGTTCCTGGATGGTGGGATTTCAGAATGAAATTAGAAGATATACGTGAAGAATTAGGTTTAGGTACTATTTCACCACCACAAGAAGTTGTTGATGAAGTATCAACATTATTAGATAAATGTGGGTTTAAAAAATGTATTGATAAAATTAGGGAGGCAGATGAATGAAACAAATCCCTGATAAAGATATAATTATATTTAAAAGTTGTTTAATTACTGTAGAATATCCTGGAATTGAATCATCTACAAAATATGTTTTTGACAAATTAGGTATTGAATATAAAATTTTAGAAGATCAAACTTGTTGTACAGGTCTTGGTCATTACAGTGATGTCTTTGATCAATTTACAACATCCGTTCTAGGTGCTCGTAACTTTTCACTTGCTAAAAAATATAATCAAAAACACTTTGTAATGATGTGTGCTACATGTTATGCAATTAATAAAAAAGTAGCAAATATCTTAAATAATAAATCAGAAGTTAGAGAAGATATTAATGAGATTTTTAAAGAAAGTAATTTAGAACATCTAACCTATGAAAAAGGAGATATTGATTCAACTAAAAATCTTTTCCATGTAGTTGATATTTTATATAAAAAGAAAGATGAATTAAGTAAACATATAAAATATGATTTATCTGACTTTAAAATAGCTACTCACCATGGTTGTCATTACTGTAAAGTTCATTATGATGATACAATTGGAGGATATAGAAATCCACAAATATTAGATGAACTTGTAGAAGCATGTGGCTGTGAAACTATTGGATTTTATGATTTTAAAAGAACAACCTGTGGATCTGGTTTTAGACAAAGATATGCAAATAAAGATTTATCCATGGATGTTACTAAAGATAAATTACAATCATTAAAAGAAGATAATGTGGATATATTAGTCCATTTATGTCCTAATTGTCATGTACAATTTGATAGATATCAAAATTACATAGATGATGATTGTAAAACAATCCATTTAAATATAGCTCAATTTATAGCTATTGCAATGGGTGCTGATTTTAATAAAGTTATTGGAGCAAAAGCACATACAGTTCCAATTGAAAGTATTTTAACAGATTTAAAGGAGGTTGAATAGATGTCAGACAATAAATCTGATTTAAAAATAGGAGTATTTATTTGTAAATGTGGAGGAAACATTTCAGAAACTATAGATTTAGAAGCATTGAAAGCCTCCTTAAATGTAGAGGTTATAGAAGAATTCGAGAACTTATGTTCACTTAATGGTAGAAAAATTATTAGGGATGGAATTTTAAATAAGAATTTAGATCGCGTTGTAATTGCAGCATGTTCACCTATTTCTCATGAAAAAACATTCCAAGATTATGTACAACCATTAAATGCATATTATATGGATATGGCAAATATAAGGGAACAATGCTCTTGGGTTCATGATGATAATGAAAAAGCAACTGCAAAAGCAATTAATATTGTTAATGCATCTATTGAAAAAGTAAAAGAAGCACATGCAGTTGATCCTATAATCATTCATGCATCAGATAAAGTAGCTGTTATTGGTGGAGGAATCTCTGGAATGAATGCAGCTTTATCATTAGCTAAACAAGGAAACAAAGTTACTTTAATAGAACAATCTCCATCAATTGGAGGACATATGGCAAAAATTGGTAAGGTTTTCTCACCAGTAAAAATTGCTGAAGAATGTGGAATGTGTCTTTTAAATCCAATCCTAAATGAGGTTGTTTGGAATGATAATATTGAAATTATAACTAATGCTAAAGTAATTTCATCAGAAAAAAGATCTGGAACATTTAATTTAGTAATTGAAAAATCCCCAAGATATGTTAATCCTGAAAGATGTATTTCTTGTGGTAAATGTGCAGAAGCATGTTCTAAAGAAGTTCCTAATTCATGGAATGATAATTTATCAATGAGAAAAGCTATTTACAAACCATTCTCTCAAGCTTATCCTGAAGCATATGTTGTTGATATGGAAAATTGTGATAAATGTGGAGATTGTTTAAGAGCATGTCCAATGCGAGCAATTAAATTAAAAGGAGAAAAAGAAAAATTCCCAATTTCAGTAGGTTCTGTGATTATAGCTACTGGACATAAATTATTTGACCCTAATTTACGTCCTGAATACGGATACGATAGATATGAGGATGTTATTACACAAAGTGAATTAGGACGTATTATGGGAGTAAATGGACCTACAAAAGGTAAATTAGAAAAATTATCGAATGGAGAAGTTCCTAAACGTGTTGTAATGATTCAATGTGTAGGTTCAAGAGATGAAAAACCAGAAGGACATTTATATTGTTCTAGAGTCTGTTGTATGGTGGCTTTAAAGAATGCTAATATTATTAAACATAAATATCCTAATACAGATGTTGTAATATGTTATACAGATATTAGAACTCCAGGAATGTTTGAAAAATACTATAAACATGGTCAAGCAAATGGAATTAGATTTATTAGAGGTCGTCCAGGAGAAATTGTCAAAAAAGGAGATAATTTAGTTGTAAGAACAGAAAATACTCTTAAAAGACAATTTGAAGAAATTGAAGCAGATATGGTAGTTTTATCAACAGCTATGGAACCATCTGAAGGTACAAAAGAAATAGCTAAAATTATGGATGTTGGAACTACAGAAGATTCATTTATTAAAGAAGCTCATCCTAAAATCAAACCTATTGCAACAGATGTAAAAGGAACTTTTGTTTGTGGAACAGCTCATGATCCAAAGGATATTACAGAATCAATTATGCAAGCAACAGCTGCAGCTAGTAAAGTTTCTGAATTTGTCCATAATGGTATAGACATTGAACCATTTATTGCAGAAATTATAGAAGAAAAATGTACTGTTTGTGGAGATTGTATTAACTTCTGTAAATATAAAGCAATGACAATGGAGGATAACCAAATGGTTATTGACCCAATGACTTGTTCTGGTTGTGGAAATTGTATGACTGTTTGTAAACAACAAGCTATTACTATTAATGGAAATATTGACGATAAAATCACTGCAACTATTGATGGTATGTTAGAAGGTAAAAAAGATGATGAAAGAAGAATATTAGTCTTTTTAGACCAAATAGGATATACAGCAGCAGATAATATTGGTGTTAATAGACTTAAATATCCAGAATCAATTCATATAATTAAAGTACATTCAATTAATAGAGTAAGACCATCACATATGCAACATGCTCTTGAAAATAGTGCAGATGGAATATTTATTGGTGAATATCCTGGAGATTTAATGTATGATGAAGTAGAAAATAAAATCGAAAGGTTAAGAAATAGACTTGAAAGAAGAGGTATAAACAGAGAAAGAATAATGTTTGCAAAAGTATATATCCCATACTTTACAGGTTTAGCTAATAAACTTATAGCTTTTGATAAAGAAATAGCAGAATTAGAAGATAAAGAATAAAATCTTTATCTTAATACTCTTTTTTAAATATTAAATTCGTTAGCAATTTTATTTAAAGTTTTAACAAATCTTTTTTATCTTTATTTGATAGGTTTGCTAACATTTTAGAATAAATTTCTTTTTCCATAGCTAAACAATCTTTTTGAACTGAAATACCTTTTTCAGTTAAAGTTAATAAATAAGAACGTTTATCTTTAGGGTTTCTTTCCCTAACTAAAACTTCTTGTTTTTCTAAACGATTAATTAAGTTAGTTAAAGTACTTTTTGGAATTTCTAAAGTAGTAGTAATCTCTTTAAATCGTACTTGACCATTTTCTGAAATAAAATTAATAACACCTATTTCTAAATCACTAAATTTACTTGCATCTAAATATTTTTCCTTTACATTTTCAACATAAGTTGATTTAACTATTTTTTTAAATATTTGGGCTAGTTTTTCTTCCATATTTTCAACAACCTATAATAATGATTGTTTGTTATCCTTTATAAAATAGTACTACAAATAAACTAATATTATGGTTTTTTTATATAAGCATTAAACTAAATTTACCTTTTTCAATAATTTGGAAGTTTTTACACACAAACCCTTGAGAAGTTAATAATTCTTCAATTTCTTTTTGATTATAAATTTTATAATCACCACTACAGAAAATTTAATAAATAAATTTGTAATATAACGAACGATTGAAGATGAAGTTGGATCACCTAAAATTAATACACCCTCATTTTTCAAAATTCTTTTAATTTCTTTAACAACTTTTTGAGGATTACTATAATGATGGAATGATGCATTGCAGACCACTAAATCAAAGGAGTTATCATCAAAAGGTATGTTTACTGCATCACCTTTTTTAATATTTGCATTGGTATTCTTTCGAGCTACTTTTACCATCTCTTCATATATCTAGTCCTGAAAGTTTGATGTTTTTGTGTTTTTCTAACTCTTTTAAAATAATACCAGTACCACAACCTAAATCTAAAACAGAATTTGAATCTTCTTTTAAAATTCTTTTTAAAATTTCACCATAAAAAGGTTTACAAAAATTTCCATCATTGGAATTTTCATAATCATTAGCAATATTATCAAAATGTTTTTCGGTTTTAGATTTCATATAATACCATATTCGGACTAAATTATAAAATATAAAAAAAGAAAATGAAATAAAATAAATTATTTCATAGCTTCTTCTACAGCTACTGCAACAGCTACAGTAGCACCTACCATAGGGTTATTACCCATACCAATAAATCCCATCATTTCAACATGCGCTGTAACAGATGAAGAACCTGCAAATTGTGCATCAGAATGCATTCTTCCCATAGTATCAGTCATACCATAAGATGCAGGACCAGCAGCCATATTATCAGGGTGTAAAGTTCTTCCAGTACCTCCACCAGAAGCTACAGAGAAGTATTTTTTACCTTGTTCTACACATTCTTTTTTATAAGTAGCTGCAACAGGATGTTGGAACCTTGTAGGGTTTGTAGAATTACCAGTAATAGAAACATCAACTGATTCTAAATGCATAATTGCTACACCTTCACGTACATCATCAGCACCATAACATCTTACTTTAGCCCTTTCTCCATCAGAATATGCTTTTTCACGAACAACTTTTACTTCACCAGTAAAGTAATCAAATTCAGTTTGAACATAAGTAAATCCATTAATTCTTGAAATAATTAATGCTGCATCTTTTCCTAAACCATTTAAAATAACTCTTAAAGGTTGTTTTCTAACTTTATTAGCAGAATTAGCAATACCAATAGCACCTTCAGCTGCAGCAAAACTTTCGTGACCTGCTAAAAATGCAAAACAACCACTATCTTCAGATAATAACATTGAAGCTAAGTTACCATGACCTAAACCTACTTTTCTATTATCTGCAACTGAACCTGGAATACAGAATGATTGTAATCCTTCACCAATATACTTTGCAATTTCTGAAGCTTTTTTAGAACCTTCCTTAATAGCTATTGCAGCACCAACTGTATATGCCCAACAAGCATTTTCAAAACAGATAGGTTGAACTTCTTTTACTATTTCATGAGGATTAACACCTTTTTCTTCACAGATGGATTTAGCTTCTTCAAGATCTTTAATTCCATATTTGTTTAAAACGGGAATAATTTGGTCAATTCTTCTTTCATAACTTTCAAATAAACTCATCTAAATCCCTCTCTATTCCTCTCTTGGATCAATTGTTTTTACAGCATCTTCAAATCTACCGTAAGTTCCACTAGCTTCTTCAAGAGCTTCAGCAGGCTCCATTCCTTTTTTAATATTAGCCATCATAATTCCGAGATTTACATATTTATAACCAATAATCTCATCATCTTCATCTAATCCAATTTCTAAAACATATCCTTCAGCTAATTCAAGATATCTAGGTCCTTTAAGATTAGTAGAATAAATGGTACCAACTTGAGATCTATGACCTTTACCTAAATCTTCAAGACCTGCTCCAATTGGAAGACCATCTTCTGAAAATGCAGATTGAGTTCTACCATAAACAATTTGTAAGAATAATTCTCTCATAGCTGTATTAATTGCATCACAAACTAAATCAGTGTTTAAAGCTTCTAAAATAGTTTTTCCAACTAATATTTCACCAGCCATAGCAGCAGAATGAGTCATACCAGAACAACCTAAAGTTTCAACTAAAGCTTCTTCGATAATTCCTTCTTTAACATTTAAAGTTAATTTACAACCACCTTGTTGTGGTGCACACCAACCAATACCATGAGTTAATCCAGAAATATCTTTAATTTCTTTAGATTTAACCCATTTGCCCTCTTCTGGAATTGGTGATGATCCATGATTAACACCTTTTCTAACAGAGCACATATCATTAATATCTTTTGAATATATCATTTTTTCCATCCTTCTATTAATCGATAAAATTTACAAAATTTTATTAAATAGTATGTATGTTGCTTTTATCTTATAAAGTCAACTTAATTAGAACACTTAGAAAAATCTGTATTAATTTTTTAAAAAAAATAGAGAAATCTAAAAATTCTCATCTAATAAATAATTATTTTAAATTCAGTTATTATTTTCTTTTAAGAAGTGGTAAAACAAATAATACTAAAAGTAATGCAATAATTGGATTAATTGCTAGGTAAGGACTTTAATCGCAGAGCCATTAATATCACTTGATTAATTAGTATTATTAGTTGGTACTTTATCTTTTACAACAATATCAACAGAATCAACCATCACTGGAATTTCCATAAATCAACTAAATAGGAGTTATTGCATAATT
>JAKSUH010000028.1 GCA_024413395.1 archaeon | reverse complement strand
AAAATATAATAATTCATGTAAAGATTAAAAATGCTTGAAAGATTATATTATAACAAGATTATCGGATAATATATTGGAACAGTACAATACCAATCGTAGCTATTGGTGTGAAGATGAAAGACAACATAGAGCTGATAGAATCAGCACGGGACTTGACTTGTCTGATGCACTTCCACTAGTTATTAATAAGATAATAGCTAAATCACATTATGCTGTTAAATTTGATGGTTATACTTCAGGTATCTTGAAAAACAGAATTAAAAATTTCCAATCTCCGAAAATCTACAATTAATAACTTTTTATTCGTTATTGTTCCAATATTCGAATACATTATCTTCGTATAATGTTGCAAAGAATTCTTCAAATTTGCTTATCGGGGTTTGTAATCTAATTATCATGAATTAATGTAAGTTAACAATTATTTAACTACTTTTAATTTTAATGTTTCTGTTTCGGTATCAAGTATCCATTCTAATATATCGCCATATTTAATATTTAATGCTTTAACATATGTTTTAGGTATTGTAGTAATTAATGAAATCTCACCTTGATATCTGACACTTGTTTCCTCTTTTATTTCCATGATATTAACTATGTCTGTGGTTATAAATAACATTTATGGTTCAGTTAAAATAGTTAAAAAAATAACATTTAAATAACATGAAAAATATATTATAATTTAGAAAACATATCATAATACCGTCTTGTATTTTTTTTATATGTTGTATAATGATTATTATTAATTGGAGAAAAAACATGTTAAGAGTGTTTGAAGCGTTTGCAGGTTATGGAGCCAGAGAATGGCATTGCGTAATATTGGTATTGAATTTGAGATAGTTGGTATCTCAGAAATAGACGGTGATGTTATTCAATCATACGCTGCGATGCACAGTGATTTTTGGAGAAAAGGGAACATATAGATAACTACGTACCTGAAGATAAGATGAAATGATTTCTTATTTAGAAGAACTTAATGTTCCTTTAGATTACAAAACTTTTGAAAACAGGGCTAGAAAACTTAGATTACCAAAATTAAAAGATATGTATTTAGCAAACAAACTAATTAATAATTACGGAGATATACAAAGAATAGATCCGACAACATTGCCCGATTTTGATTTATTTACGTATTCATTTCCTTGCCAAGATATATCTGTAGCAGGTTTTCAATGCAGATTAAATGAAGATTCAGGTACCCGATTATCATTACTGTGGGAGTGCTGTAAGATTATTGAAACTAAACGACCAAAATATTTGATGATGGAAAACGTTAAAAATCTCGTTGGAAAAAATCATAAAGATAATTTTTTGAAACTTTTAGATTATCTTGAAAGTTTAGGTTATAAAAACAGTTGGGCTGTTTTAAATGCCAAAGATTATGGTGTCCCTCAAAATAGGGAACGAGTTTTTTGTATTAGTGAACTTGAAGGCAAAAGAAATTTTGTTTTCCCTGAACCAATAAAATTGAAATTTAAACTTGAAGATATTCTTGAGAAGATGTGGATGAAAATTTTTATCTGAAAAATGGTCAGGTCACAGATAAACCTATTAAACAGGAATATAGCTATTGTTTAGATGCAAATTATTGGAAAGGCACTACCCTTCAAAGTTTTTTAAAAAAACGCAGAAGACAGCTTGTAACAGATAAAGTTAATGAATATGGACAATATGTGCCTAGAAGACTCACTCCAAAAGAAACATGGAGGTTAATAGGTGTCAATGATGAAGATATAGATAAAGCAAACCAGTTGGTAAGCAACACAAGTCTTTACAAACAATCAGGAAACAGTATAGTCGTTCCGGTTCTTGAAGCTATATTCAGGCAACGGTTTATTAAAATCCCAAATAAAAAAGTAGGTCTAGATAGGTGGTTATAGATAATGACTAGATCAGAAGATATTCTTACTCTTAGAGAAAAGTTAGGAATAAGGAGAAAAGAATTTTCCGATGCTTTATGTTTCACTAGAGAGCAGGAAAAAAATGTTAAAAGAATGGGAGACTGGAAAATTGGAGGTTCCTGATGAAATATATAATCAAATAATGAGTTTTCCTACAGAACCCCTTTTTAAAAACAGACCAATTGAAGAATGTAGATTTAAGCAAATTGATTTATTTGCTGGAATTGGAGGTATCCGACAGCCATTTCAAAAACATGGAGGATATAATCTATACTCTTCGGAATGGGATAAATTTGCTCAAACAACATATAGGATTCATTATGGAGAAATTCCAGATGGAGATATAACTCTTGTTGATGAAAAAGACATTCCTGACCATGACATATTACTTGCAGGATTTCCTTGTCAGCCATTTTCACAGGCGGGTCTTCATAAAGGCTTTGAAGATACACGTGGAACTCTCTTTTTTGATATTGCAAGAATACTTAACGAAAAAAGACCTAAGGTATTTATGCTGGAAAATGTAAAGCAGTTAAGAGGGCACGATAAAGGAAATACAATAAAAGTTATTTTATCTGTACTTGATGAACTTAATTATTATGTTCCAGATCCTCAAATATTGAACGGGTATCATTTTGGAGTACCACAAAACAGAGAAAGAATAATTATTGTAGGTTTTAACAAAGATTACTTGCCTGAAAATTTTAAAGAATTTGAATATCCTATCGGACAAATAGATGAAACAGTTTGTGTAGGAGATATATTAGAAGAAGAGGTGGGGGAGCGATTTACAATTTCTGACAAACTTTGGGAAGGACATCAGGCACGGAAAAAGAAACATAAAAAGAAAGGAAACGGATTTGGATTCGTGCTGTTCAATGAAGATAGCAAATATACCAGTACAATAAGTGCCAGGTACTATAAAGACGGTAGCGAAGCACTTATAGAACAGTCAGGAAAAAATCCGAGAATGCTGACTCCAAGAGAATGTGCAAGATTGCAAGGGTTTTCAGAGGATTTCATCATTCCTGTTTCAAATGCACAGTCATATAAACAGTTTGGCAATTCTGTTTGTATTCCGGTAATTGAGGCTGTAGCTATTGCAATACTCGATTATCTTGGTGAATATAATATTCTGTAGGTTTGTGTTATAAACTAATGGCAGATATGCAGAATATCTAGTTCCACATATCTTTCATTATTTAAGTTATATGTTTCCTTGTTGTCTGATTTGCAGTTACCCCAAATTGTTGTTCTAGCCAATTCCCTTTTCTTCAATCATGGCGTTCATTTTTTTCATTGGCATTTGACCTTTTTCCTTTAACATTTGTTCTAAATAACTCAATAATTTGTTCTTTTGCTGTTATAACACTGAACTTCTTTAATTATTGTTTATAAATTCTTCTACAGTTATAATTTCCTTGGATACTAAAGGTTTTGGAAAACTGTCATCCTTAGTTTTTAAATAGCCACTAAATTCATCATTTAGAACCCATTTTTGGTTTCTTTTTTATAATAATATATTTTCTTTGGAACATCATCTTCTAGTAAGCAAATGAAAGAAATGCAATCAAGTGTACTAGAATCTATAGTATCAAAGTCTTCCGGTTTTAATGTATTACTTATTAAAACGCTTTCATTTTGGATTTTTGATAGTCCAACGCAAGTGGCACTCAGACTACAAAGACTACAAGCAAGTGGATTAACTCCTCGTAGTTCCCTATTTCCGATAGTTCCATATCTTTAACACCAAAGCATATCAAAAAAATTTTTCATGTTTGTTTTATTAGATGGACTTGCAAGCCATATGACACGCTCTAATTTCCCTAACATATCAAAACTATCAAAAAAGTCGGACATATTGCTTATTCCAAGAGGATACTCGTAAAACGTTTTTATCCATGTATCTATAGGAATAATTTCTTCGTTTTCAAAACCCTGCTGCAAGAAACAAGCAATGACTTTTTCTGAATAACCTTTAAACTTAGAACCCTTATTATAAAAGGTGTTAAAGAAGTTTTTGCTCCATGTCCTATAATCTTTATTTTCTATATTCATGAATGCACTGATGAAATATGCTGCTCGCCAAGGGTAACGATTAAATGCATCAACTAATATTTCTGAATAGATTTTATCAGTTTCAGTAAGTTGCCCAGTTGAATAGTATTTGCCAGATACATTTTTTATGAAGTCGTCTTTGTTCTGTTTCCAAGCTTTAGGCATAACTTTGAAAGTGACATTATCAATGCTGATTGAATTTGAAAAGTCTAATTCAAAAAGTTTTTTCATAGCTAAATATAGTTTCTCAAAATTAGGAAAATCTGAGTAATCCTTATTTATTACATCTGATATGAGGGGATTACGTAATATTCTAGATGAGCCCAATCAGAAGGAAAGGATACTTTTTCACCAAATTTACTCATAAAATTATATAACATCCTCATTTCACTTGCCGACCAGTTTTTGCTTGCCATGCTGCAACAAATCGTGGAATTGAAAACATTTCCTCATAAAACCTACCATAAGGTATGGATGGGCCATAGGATTTTTCGATGCATTGCCATAAATCTGTTAAGATATTTATAAATTCGGAATTGCCCTTACAACAATCTATTACAGTTTGTTTGTTGTTTGGATTGCTGAATCCAATTCGGTTTTCAATTTCATCTTTTATTTTATCTAGTACTTCTGTCGTAGGTTCAAGATTAGTAAATACAAAAAATTTAGCATTGCACTTATCTTGTATAATTTCATAGCTGACTGACACAGGACAGGCAACAAGACGATTGTTATTTATCTGCGTATGTATGTACATTATTGGAAATTGTGGCAAATCAGGATAGTATAATTCAATTTTAGGAATCCATTGTACAGGAATTCCGTTAATTGTTATTTCTGTTTTGTGGTTTAATTGAAACATTTTATTACGCCCATATTTAAATCATTTATTGTTTCACATCAATATTTATAATATAAAATTTGTTTTGTTAATCACATGATATAACATTTATTATAATATTACAAAATCAAAGCAATATTGTTTTAATTGTGTAAAAATTATAATATGTGAAACAGCATAATCTATAATGATGATGAAAATAGAATAAGATTGTATATTAATATCAAAGTTGATTTATATAGTTGACAAAGTTAGCAAAGAGATTCGAAGTTATAATATGTCACGAATTCGGAGTAAAGACACCAAACCAGAAATTTTAGTCCGTAGCTATCTTTTTTCAAAAGGTCTTCGGTTCCGAAAAAATGATAAACGATATCTTGGAAGTCCTGATGTGGTACTGCCAAAATACAAAACAATTGTATTTGTTCATGGATGTTTCTGGCATCTCCATGAGGGGTGTAAATATGCAGTAATGCCGAAATCCAATGTTGAGTTCTGGGAGAAAAAGCTCTACGGAAATAGAGAACGTGACAAACGCAATCAAAAAGAACTGGAAGAACTGGGTTGGAAGGTTATCACAGTGTGGGAATGTGAACTGAAAAAGGACAAAGTGGAACAGACACTTGATGATTTATACACTCAAATAATATCTGAACAGTAATTAAATAAACCTTATTTTTATTTATAAATTGTTCGTATTTAAATGAACAATATCATGTATCTTAATTATATTTTTAAATATTAATTAAATTTGTGAATACTTTTTATCTAAAAATATATTTAATAAAGAAAATATATTTCCAACTGATTTTTTAATCAGTACTGTAAAATATTTGTCCTTGGAATCTATAAACTTTACAATCTTCTTCTACCCAGCTTTTAGGGTGAATTCCTGCTTTTAAACAAGTATGTGAAATAAATTCTATTTCATCCATATTGTTTTCAGGTGCTACTTGAGGTAATAATAACCCTCTAAAAAATCCTTTTTCAACAATTAATCCGTCAGTTCCAATTCTAATTTGGTCTAATATTTCTTTAGGATTTGAAGCTATTATTAGCTCTGGTTTTGTTAAAACAGTAACTTCAATATCAATATTATTAAATTCTTCTTCAGTTACAGGATTAAATCTTGGGTCATTAAATGCTGCTGATAATACTACATTAATTGTAGCTTCAATAGCAGGTACAACAGGTTCTGGATAACCAATACAACCTCTAAGTTCATTATTTTCATTTAATGTAACAAAAACTCCTAAATCTTCTTTCAATTCTTCTGGACAATCATCAGGAATTGGGAGTTTTTCATTAGTTTTAAAGTAATGGGAAATTGTTTTTCTAGCTATATTAACTAGATAATCTCCACTTTCTTTTGCAATTGTCATCTAATTACTTCCTCCGACCATTGCATTTAATATTCTTGTATGTGGACCTCCATCTCCTACAGGAACAGTTTGTCCACCTTTTCCACAGAATCCAACACTATATTCAATTTCTTTACCTAATCCGTCAACATTTTGCATTGTTTCTAAGATATTTCCAGATAAAGATACATCTCTTAAGTTGTCAGTTATTTCTCCATTTTTGATTAAATAACCTTCTGCGGCATTAAATTGGAAAATTCCTTTTCCAGTATCTACTTGTCCTCCTCTAGAACCTAATAAGTATATTCCATCAGCAATATCTTCAATTAATTCATCAAAACTCATATCTCCTGGTTCCATGTATGTATTACTCATTCTAACAATTGGTTGTTCTGAAATAACACTTCTTGCATTTCCTGAAGATCTCATACCTAGTTTTGAAGCTGATTCTCTAGAATTAAGAAGGCTTACAAGTTTTCCATCTTTAACTAATTGATTTTTAAAGGTTTTTACACCTTCAACATCATATTCATAATATCCGAAACCATCTCTTAAAGTAGGGTTATCACAAATATTAACAATATCTGAACCAATTTGTTCTCCTAATTTTCCTTTAAGTATGGAATCGTTTTGTAAAATTAAATCTCCTTCAACTGCATGTCCTAAAGCTTCATGAACAAATACTCCAGTTAAATGACCATCTGCAATAATAGGATATTTTCCTGATGGTGCTGTAGATGCAGTTAAAAGTCTTTTTGCTTTTAATGCGACATTTCTACCAAATTCTTCAATGTCTGCATTTTGAAGGATTTCATATCCTTTTACTCCACCTAAGCTATCATGACCAAATTGAATTATTTCACCATTACTAGCTGCAGCGTTCATAAAAAGACCAATACATGATGTTTCTTCTTCAATTAATGTTCCTTCGTTATTAATGAATATGGTGTCTGTTTTTGAATCGGAATAACTAATTGTAATACTATTAATTTCATCTAAGCTTGCTGCTTGATTTGCATCGTTCATTAATTCTTTTTTCTCTTCAACAGATACATCATTAAATGGAATTTTCACATCAGTTTTAATTTTATCTTTAATAATATCATTTTCAGCTAATTCAACATCTCCAACAAGTTTATTAGACATTTGAATAGCAGTTTGTGCAATTTCCTCTAGTTTTGCAAAGTCATTAGTACTTGCAAATCCCCATGCACCATTATTTAAAACTCTTATTCTTGCAACTGAACTCATACCTGTATTGATTTCTTGTAAATCTCCATCTTTCATAATTAATGCAGTACTATCTCTGGGTCCTGCTCTAATATCGACATAATCTACTTTAGGCATGATTTTTTCAATAATATTTTCGAATAAGCTAATGTAATTTTCCATTATTTCACAATCCATTAATAATATTATAATTTATGTATTTTATTATATATTAATAAGGTAGTTTAAGAAAAAAATTATTAACTTTATTAAATAAACTTATGTTACATGGTAATAATTATTGGTTCAGGTGCAGGTGGAGGATTATTAGCTATGGAATTAGCTAAATCTAACATACCTGTAACTATTTTTGAAAAAGGTCCTTATATTGAATCTAAAGATGCATTAGGATGTTACGAACAATCTTCAGAAGGTTTAGATTTATTGAAAACTTCATGTGTTGGTGGAACTACTGTTGTATCTTGTGGAAATGGTGTTAGAGTTTTACAAGAAGAATTTTCAGAATTCGGTATTGATTTATCTTCTTATTATGATTATGTTGAAGATTTACTTTATGTACATCCTTTAGATGATTCTCATATTGGTCCGGGAACCCAATTAATTATTGATAGTGCAAATGAATTAGGATTAAATGCTACAAAAATGCCTAAATTCATCTATGAAGGTAAATGTATTCAATGTGGTAATTGTGCTATTGGTTGTCCTGTAGATGCTAAATGGACTTCAAAAGTATTTGTAGATGAAGCAGTTAATTTAGGTGCTAAATTAATTTGTGATGCTGAAGTAATTGAATTAATCAGTGAAAATGATAAAATTAAAGGAGTAAAAGTCTTAATTGATGATAAAGAAGAGATTTTTGAATCTGAAATAGTGGTTTTATCTGCAGGAGCTATTGGTTCTCCTTTACTTTTAAGAACTGTTGGAATTGATGCAGGTCATAAGTTATTTATGGATCCTTTTGTAACTGTTGGTGGAGTTTTAAAAGATATTAATTTTTATAAAGAAGTACAAATGAATGCACTAATTGAATGTAATAATTTTATACTTTCTCCTCATTTTTCTTCATTTTTAACTAATTCTTTAGAGGATAATTCTATCTCTAATAAAGATATTTTATCTATAATGGTTAAAACACCTGATGAAGCTAAAGGGTATATATCCGAAGATGGAGAAGTAGTAAAAATTAATACTATTAATGATATTAGATATTTATCTGAAGGAGCAGTTACTGCAGGAACTATTTTAGAAAAAGCAGGAGTTGATTCTACAACTATCTCTTCAACAATTTATAGAGGAGCACATCCTGGTGGTTCTGCAGCTTTAGGAGAATTTGTTGATGCTCATTTAGAAACAATAATTAGTGGTTTATTTGTAGTAGATGCTAGTGTGCTACCTATTTCACCAGGTGCACCACCGATACTATGTATACTAGCATTATCAAAAAGATTATCTGATTATTTAAAAGAATAGTCAATTATTCAAATTGACTATCAATTTCTTCTGTTTTTATTAATCTTTCACAATAGTGACATCTTACTACTGGAGGATATTTTTCAATAACCTTAAATTTAGGAGTAATTGGTTCATTTGTGAAGTTTGTAATACATTTCGGATTTGTACATTTAATTAAAGAAGTAATCTCATCAGGTAAGATGATTTTTTCTTTTTTAATATTTTTGAAATCTCTAATAATGTTGATTGTAGCTTTCGGAGCAATTAAAGCTAACTGATTAAGTTCTTCATGAGCTAATTCTCTGTTTTCAATTTTTAAGATGTCTTTTCTTCCAATTTGTTTTGAAGAAACATTCATAGCTATTGTAATGTTTGTACTTTCTTCATTAGGCAAATTTAAAATTTTTAAAAGATGCAATGATTTATTTGCAGTAATATGGTCAATTACAGTTCCATTTTCAATAGCTTTGATTTTTAATTCTTGTTTTTTATCTGTCATATGAATCAGTTGTTATATAAGTTTAAGTCCAAACTGTTAATAAGAACTTCTGTACTTTTTACAATGTCTGCTGTAGTTTTATCTTTTGTTTTTAAAGTAAAAGATTCTACAGTTCTTCCACCACGCATTTTAACTTTTTGAGCCATTCTTTCATTTGTTGTATCTCCACCAGAGGAACTCATTGTTGAGAATAAAATAACATCTTTACCTCTTAGAAGAAGTTTATCAATTATTGTAGTTATTGCAGGAGCAGGTTTACCTGCTCATACTGGAGTTCCAATGTATACAACATCATAATCTGTTAAATCAATGTTATTTGGGAGAATTTTTGTTTTATTTTCTCTAAATGCATCAAATGAAGCAGTTAATTTACTTGAAATACTATTTCTTTCTTTTAAATCCACTATTTCTAGTATATCTGCACCAATATTTTTAGCCAAAGTTTGTGCAACAATTTTGGTCATTCCACTTTTCGAATAATAAATTATTAGTGTATTCATTGTATTGCTCCATATTAAATTTTATTTAAGGATGTAATCCTAAATGTCTTAATCCTAAAGTTTCATCTAATCCAAGTAAAATGTTCATGTTTTGAATAGCTTGTCCTGATGCACCTTTAACTAAGTTATCAATACAAGATAACATAACAAGTCTTCCAGTTTCATCAATTTCAAATCCACCAATATGTACAAAGTTAGATCCACGAACAGAACTTAAATGTGGTATTTCTCCTTCATCCATTAATTTTATGAAGTATTCTTTACCATATTGTTTTTCATATAATTTTCTTATTTCATCAGGAGTAATATCTTCATGTTCTTCTTTTAAGAAGCTGTGTGAAGTTGTTTGAATTCCTCTGTTTACTGGAACTAAATGAGGTGTAAATGATACTTTAACATCATCAAATCCATGTAATTCTTGTTGTATTTCAGACATATGTCTGTGTGAGGAAATTTTATAAGGATTAACATTATCTCCTATGTTAGGATAGTGAGTTACTCCAGATGGTGAAACACCTGCACCAGATACTCCTGTTTTAGAATCAATAATTATTCTATCAACTAAATCATTGTCTACTAATGGGAAACTTGATAAAATAGCTCCTGTTGGGAAGCATCCTGGATTACCTACTAAATTAGCTTTTTTAATTTCATCTCTGTATAATTCTGGAAGACCAAATACTGATTCAGCATCTGAGGTATGTTCCATTCCATACCATTTTTCATAAACTGCTGTGTCTCTGTATCTGTAATCTCCACTTAAATCAACTACTTTTGCTCCAGTTTTTAATAAATCTGGAACTATTTTCATTGATGCTCCATGTGGAGTAGCTGTAAATACTAAATCTGCATCAATTTCAGATGGTTTCTTATCTCTAAAAACTAATCCTGTGTCTCTAACATGAGGATGAGTTTTATGGACTGGTTGACCATCTAATTTTCTTGATGTAATCTCTGTTACTTCAACTTCTGGATGTACACTAAGCATTCTAAGTAATTCACCGCCAGTGTATCCACTTGCTCCTATAATAGCTACACTTTTCATTTTATAATCTCCTAATTAGTCTAATTCTCCAGTTTTATCTTTAAAATCTGTATGTTTGATTCTTCTGATAATTTTACAAGTACTATCGAGTTCTCCGAACATATAATCATTAACTCTCATAACTTTGGCATTAATTCCTCTTTTATCTAATGATTTTTGTAATTTATCTACATCGTGTTCTTGATCTGAACCTATTGCAATAATATCTGGTTTAATTTCTTTTACAATTTCAAACATATCTCCTGAATGTCCGAGACATGCTTCATCAACAGGTTTAAGACTTTTAATCATTGCTAATCTTTGTTCTTGTGGAACTATTGGTATTCTTTTTCTTTTTTCAACAGTAGAATCTAATGCAATAACTACTGCAAGTACTGCATCGTCTCCACCAAGTTCTTTAGCTTTTTCAAGGAATAATACATGACCTGGATGTAATATATCGAATGTTCCTGTTGCCATAACTTTCATTATTTCACTTCTTGGTATTTTAAAGCATCTTTTAAGTCTATTTTATCTTTGTATAATGCAGAACCTATTACTACTCCTTTTGCTCCAGTTGTTTGAAGTTTTGTTAAGTCATCTAAACTAGTAACTCCTCCAGAGTAAACTATAGGAATATTTACAGAATTTACAAGTTCCACTACTGGATCTACATAAAATCCTCCAAGTAATCCTTCTACATCTACATTTGTAAATAAGATACTTCCAGCACCGAGGTCTTCAAATTCTTTACTTATTTCAGTTGCAGATTTGTCAATTTTTTCTTGCCATCCTTTAATTACAACTTTAGAATCTTTACTATCTAATGAAATCATAACTCTTTCAGATTCATATTCTTTAGCTAAATAGGAAATAGTTTCAGGTTGTTTTATTCCCATTGTTCCAATAATCAATCTTTCAATATCTAAATTTAAGAGTTCTTCAGCATATTCGATACTTCTGATTCCTCCACCAAGTTGTATAGGTACTGAAACTTCTTTTAATATTTTTCTAATAGTTTCAATATTTGTAACACTTTCAAGAGCACCATCAAGGTCAATTACATGAACTACTTCTGCTCCATCATCTTCCCATTTTTTAGCAACTTTTTCTGGGTTTTCGATAACTACTTGTTCGGTTCCTGGTTCTCCTCGAACTAATTGTACGCATTTGCCTCCACGAATGTCTACAGCAGGCATAATTAACATTTTATCTTCTTGAAATGACATTTGATTTCCTCAACTTTTTACAAT
>JAKSUH010000027.1 GCA_024413395.1 archaeon | reverse complement strand
TTCGTAATAATATTAAAAACTTCTGTAGATTAAAACCTGTAGGAGCACCATTTAGGATTATTTTCTTAGATGAAGTCGACAATATGACAAAAGATGCACAACATGCATTGAGACGTGAAATGGAGATGTATACCAAAACCGCATCATTTATACTTTCATGTAATTACTCATCTAAAATTATTGACCCAATACAATCAAGATGTGCAATCTTTAGATTTGGTCCAATTAAAGGCGACGAAATTGTTTCACGTTTATCTTACATTTGCAACGAAGAATCATTTGATTATGACACAAATGCTTTAGAAACAATTGTTTATTATGCAGAAGGAGATATGCGTAAAGCTATTAACATTCTCCAAGCTACAGCTTCTGAAGGAGAAGAAATTAGTGAAAGTTCTGTTTATGATGTTGTTTCAAAAGCAAAACCCCAAGATATCAATACCTTAGTAACAAAAGCATTGTCTGGAGACTTTATGGGAGCAAGAGATGCTTTACAAAATACAATGATACAACAAGGTACAAGTGGGGAAGATATGGTCGCTCAAATTTACCAAGATGTCTCTAAAAGAGTATATGAAGGAAAAATGAGTGGAGACATTTATATTGATTTAATTGAAGCAATAGCAGAATGTGATTTTAGAATTAGAGAAGGAGCAAATCCTAGAATACAATTAGAAGCACTATTAACTAAATTCTTATAAGGTTCTTAAAAAATGTTATGGACTGATAAATACCAACCAAAAACAATTGATGAAGTTATTGGAAATGGTAAAGAAATTCAAATAATAAAAAAATGGGTTGAAGAATGGAAAGCAGGTAATCCACAAAAACCTCTACTTTTAGTTGGTCCTGCTGGAATAGGTAAAACAACCTTAGCTCATGCTATAGCTCGTGAATTTTCTGAATTTGTCGAAATGAATGCATCAGATAAACGTTCAGAAGATGTAATAATGGCTACTGTTGGTGAATCTTCAGCTACAAAATCATTGTTTGGAGATAACCATAAATTAATTATTTTAGACGAAGTAGACGGTATCCATGGAACAAATGACCGTGGAGGAGTAAAAGCTATTAACAAAATTATTGCAAATGCAAAACATCCATTAATAATGAATGCGAACGATTTTTATTCTAATAGGCTTAATACTATTAAAACCAAATGTCAAGTCATAAAAATGAAAAAAGTCCATACAAACTCAATTAATGCTACTTTAAAAAGAATTGCTAATGCTGAAGGAATCCATGCAAACCCTGCAGCTATTAAAAAACTTGCTTTACAATCCAATGGAGATATGCGTTCTGCATTAAACACATTTCAGGCCATTGCAGATGCTAATAAAACACTAGAAGTCGAAGATATTGAAAATGTAAGTAAAAAAGATGATAGAGGAACTATTTTTGAAGGAGTGACTAGAGTTTTAAAAAGTAAAAATCCAGAACATGTTAAAAGTGCATTAATGAAAACTGAAGAAGATCCAACCCTTGTAATGCAATATATTGCTGAAAATATTCCAAGAGAATATGAAAGAAGAAATGAAATTAAAAAAGCTTATGAATACATTTCTAAAGCAGACATATTCTTTGGAAGAACATTACAAAGTCGTAATTATGGTTATTGGAAATACGCAAGTGATTTCATGGAAATTGGAGTTGCTTTATCTAAAAAAGAAACTTATAAGAAATTTAGTCGCATACAAAGCCCTAAATCATTTAGAATAATGGGAGATACAAGAGGAAAAAGGAATTTAAGAGATGCGATAGCTGAAAAAATGTCTGAAAAGATGCATGTATCTAATTCTGTAGCTATTTCAATGTTCCCATATCTTGAAGTGATGTTCGAAAATGATGAAGTCGCATGGGAGATAGCTGACTTTTTAGAACTTGAAGAAAATGAAATTAAACGTTTCAGAAAAAGAAAAATTCCTAAAGCAGTCATTAAAAGAAAAGAAAAAGAAAAAGAAGAAAGGTTAATTGAAGAAATTAAAGATTGGAAAGCTGAACAAGATAAAACACTTAAAACCCCTATTCTTGAAGAAATTTCTGAAAAACCAGTTAAAAAAGAACATGTAAAAAAGGTAGAACCTCCTAAAGAAGATTTAATGTTTGAAGAAATGGTTGATGAAGTAGTTAAAGAAGAACCTAAAAAAGAAGAAAAAACCAAACAAGTTTCGTTGTTTAGTTTTTAATTTTATTGATTAACTTGAAACTTAACTTATTTTTAAAGATATATAGTAAAGATCCGATAGAAAAGACTTCAAAAATAGCAAAATATGCTTGGCATGAAGTTAAATAGAAATTCATAAATGGCTCAAGAGGTTGGGCTGATGTAAACCAACATATTGAAAATAATTCAACGAATAAAGTACCTAATAACAAAATTTGAAACCCAAGTAAAGTATTTAAAACCCTATTTTTAAATTTATTAACAATTTAATTGATTGAACAAATTATAAAAGAAATAAAAGATATAATTACAAAAAACACAGCACAAACCCTATAAATTACTAAATCTAAATCATATATTTAAAAATTAAAATCATTATGATTAACAGAAGTATTATGCATAGGAGAAGTTAATTCCATGTTTAATATATGTTCTACATTTTCTAAATCAGAAGAGTTATAAACAAGAGTTCCATCATTAGTTTGGAAGGATATACCTGAATAAAACATGACAATATCTAATGCTTGTTGAATATTAGGAGTTAATTCTAAAATCTCATCAAAAAATCTTCCATTAAGTGAAGAAGTAATAAAGATTTTATCAGATTTTTCTAAAGAACCATTAGCAAAACATTCATCTAACTCTTTATTGACTTGTTTAAAAAAATCATTTTGCTACTTTATCATTTTCAAATAATCTATACTGAAAACTGCTTCTCTTAAACCCCAACTAAATAAATCTCCTTTAAAGTAATAATTATTTGAATCATTTTCCGTCCAAGTAGTATTTAATAAATTTTCTTTTATCTCTGAATGAGATTGTAATGTTGGAGAAGCATTCCATGCTTTTTCAATAGTTGAAAAAGGAATCCAATTAGAGGTATCTTTATTGTTATCTTGAATAAGTAAAAGATTTTGATAAAATTGACCCATTTCACTTTCAGTACGAGTATTAATACAAAAAACACCGAAAGAATCATAGTTAACTTCTTTATAAGCAATAGAACCCATAGAAAAAATAATAATAGGAATAAGACAGATGATTATAATTTTTAATAAATCTTTTAAATTTTTTTTATTTGAAAATTTTTCATTCGCTAAATTACAAGTTTTGATTTTATCATAAATTTTAAAAAATAATGCAAAAATCAAAGGCATAATAAAAATAGGTAATAAAACAATACCTGATTTTTTATATAAAAATTGATAAAGAATAAAAAACCTACAAGAAAACCCCATAATAAAAGTTTAATAGTACTTTCAGGTTCTTTAGAAATGAATTTATTAATAAAAATAAACAATGATGTTAAAAACAAAACCATAATGGAATAAAGACAGAATTTCTATATATTCTAGCAGCTGAAAAAGTATCAAAACCAAATGGTAAAAATAAAATAAAAAGATAAGCCAATAATAAAAATATCTTATTTTTACTTATAAATCTCCAACATGCATAAAGCAGGAATAATCCTGAAAAAACCCATAATAAAGAATAATATAAACTATATGGAATTCCAGAGACATCAATAAAGAATAAAAATAACGAAAAAAAAAAAAGAATATTTTTAGATAATGACCATAGATTCCAATGATGGAAATAGTAAGGAAGATCTGAAGCAGACAATAAGAATAAATCATCATTTACTCCATTTTGAGCAAAATAGTAAGGTAATTTTAAACTTAAATAAATACGCAACGCTGTAAAAATTATAATAATTGCAATAAAAGCTATTGAATATTTATTTAGATGTTTATGATTACTTTTAAACATGATTACCCACCAGTGCCATGATGATATTTGTATAGTTAAATATTATATATAATTAATCTTCTTGTGCTTTTTTACAAATACGACAAAGGTCCTCACCATCACGCATCGGTGCTCCACATTGAGGACATCTATCATCTAAACAAATAAAGTTAAATGGACACCAATCACAGTGAATATTAATTTTAGAATTAAATATTTCATTCTTAATATCTTCGGCAGCTTTTTTAATGAAATCAATACTAGCATTATTTAAATCTATCTCAACAAATTTACGGATTGAAGAAGCATAGATTTTAGCTTCAGTGCCCTTTTTATTGTGATAAAAAGGATCCTCTTCTAAAGCAGAAATATAAGTGTAAATTTGTTTAGCATATTTGTGTATTTTAAAATCATCTACCACATAAGCATTTTTATAATCCATTATGCCTAAATTACCATCTTCTGTTTCATATAATAAATCAATAGCTCCACTGAGTTTATAATCCTTATCAAAAATACTGAACGGATATTCTGATTCTAATACTTTAATGTTTTTACCAAAATTTTCCCAATAATAGAGAATATCTTCAATTGTTTTTTGTTTCTTAAATGCATCATTTGGTAAATCAGGATATTTATCAAAAGTTTCAAGGATTAATATTATGATTTCTTCTTTAGAAAATTCTTTACCTTCTTTATTTGCATTATTTAAAATTTCTAAAGTGTTATGAACTACATTACCATGATTCATTTCATTACTAGATGAAATTTGGAAATTTAAATCGTGCCTTAGATGATAAGACATAGGACATGCTTCATATGTATCAATAGAACTATAACTTAAATTTAATTTTTCTTCTTCATCTAATTCTTTAGAAGACACCATTTTTTCTATAACATCTAAATTATTCATGTTTAATGGTTTAATACCATCCTCATTAGATTTAATTAAATTTTCTATTGATGGAGGAATTTCAATTTCACCATTTTTAGAAGCAATATTTGATAAAATAAGAGTATCCTCAGCTCTAGTCATAGCTACATAAATAACCCTATTTTCTTCATCATAATGTTTATTTTCTTCCTCTTCATGGCTAATTTTATATTCTAAGAACCTATTAGGAGTGTAATAAGGTCTTCTATAAGTTGGTTCTTCTGCATCATCAGTATATTTTCTAGGGAATCTTTCAGCTTGAAGAGAAGCTAAAATTGTTACTGGAAACTCTAAACCTTTAGCTTCATGAACAGTCATTATTTGAACTCCACCATTGTTAATAGAAATTGGTGAATAATTTTGAATATTACTTCTTAAGAACCAATATAATCCCCTAATATCAGATTCTGAAACAATAGTTTCATAATTACAGATAGTATTAGTTAATAAAGCTAAATTATCTAAATCTTCTTTATTTTCAGGATCTAAGATAAATTCTTCAGTTAAATATCCAGAAATATCTAAAAGTTTATAGTATACTTCACATATTGTTTCTCTGTCCTCATAATCCTTTGAGAAAAAGTCATCTTTTAATTTATTTAATTTAGCAAAGAATTTTAAATCTTCTTCATTGTAACACCAGATTCTCTTAAAAATTCATTTGTAAGAATAGGTTTTTTTTACCTCAGGATCAGCAAAAATAAGTTCTAAAACTTCTTTATCATGCTGGAACATAGTGTTGAATTTTTTTCTATTAGGACAATCAAAGTCTTGTTGTACACGCATTCCTACTTCAACAACTTTATCTTCATAATCATTTTGGATTTTAATCAAAATTTAGTTTCATCAGATAAATTAACTAGTTTTTGATCAAACTCTTCTCCTGTAAAAGCTTTAGGAGATAACCATGCCCAATCTTTAGAATAAAGTGGAACTCCATCATCATCAAATTGAACAATAAAGTCAATGAAACTAATAACAGATTTGATTAAATCATTGCTAGATAAATCACCAATCCCTCGAGCATTATATGGAATGTCTTCTTTCTCTAATTCTTCAATGAATTTAGGAGCAGAATAGGTAACTGATCTAAATAAAACTAAAATATCTTTATATTCAGTTTTTCCAGTGTTAACAAGGTGTTCTATTATATTTACAAGATTAATAGCTTCATCTTCTTTGGTTTGATTTTTAATATAATAACAATCTCGGTTTATATCTTTAGCAGCTGAAAGATGTATATTTGAATCTTCATTATTTGAATTGATAAATTCTTCAGTTAATTTAACAATTTGGTTAGTAGAACGGTGATTTACATTAAGAGATAAATTTTTACAAGGCCTTTCTTCATCTAATTGTTTGAAATAATTAAAAGAAGCCCCTCTAAATCCATAAATATTTTGATTCATGTCTCCTACTGCTGTAAATGTTCCTTGGATATTTCCAGGACTATTATTTTTTAAAGCTTCTTCCATTAAAATTTCAAATATTTGAACTTGTATTGGATCAGTATCTTGGAATTCATCAACTAAAATGTTTTTATATTTAGTTTTAGAATTTTCTTTTAGCATTTCTAAAGCTTTAGCTTGCATGAATGCATAATCAGTAGCATTACAATCAGTAAGTAATTTTTTATAAATTGGGAAAGCTTTTATTGTTTGAAGGAATCTTGCATTATACCAGAAATCATTATAACCTTTACTTTCTTTATCTTCAATACCTTCTTTTTCTTCTTTCTTCCTAAGTTCTTTATCTTTTTTAATTAAATCATAAGGGAAATTTCCATCATAATCTTCATCTTCAAATAATTTAAGATAACATTCATCTACAGGGAAATTTTCTTCAATATATTTAGTAAATTCTTCTTCATTAACTTTGAACTCAATATAATCAGAAAATTTATTAGCAATATCTACCATTTGTCCTCTTGATGCATGTGCTTCATTAACAAACCCTAATTCATCTTATGTTTATAAACAAATAATAATCTTTTTTCACTATAACCATCATCATATACATCAAAATTATACCCTAAAACCTTAAGTAAGGTCATACAAAAAGAATGTACTGTAGATATTTGCATTTTATTAATATCTGTTTTTTGAATAGTATAGTTTTCATCAAGAGCATAATCAATCAACCTATCTTTAAGTTCATCAGCAGCCTTTGTTGAGAAAGTACAAATTAAAATTGACTCAGGATTAGCACCAGTTTCAAGTAAATGCCTTACTCTTTCAGTCATGACCCGAGTTTTACCAGGCCTGCCCCTGCTTGAATAAGAAGAGGTTTTAAACTATCATAATAAACTGCTTCTTTTTGTTGCTCATTAAATTAAAAACCATACTATTTACCTCTTAATAAAACTCTATATAACATAATATTTAAACTAAAACATATAAAAAAATATTAGTAAGTAAGAGTTAAAGTGTGGTTATTTTAATGTCAATGAGAGTATCTAAATCAAAAATAAATTCATATAAAACTTGTCCATTAAAATTTAAATATGTAGAGATTGATAAACTTCCTCAAAAGACTGAAAACGAAGCATTTATCATTGGAGGTAATCTTCACAAATTGCTGAAACTTTCATTAAATCAACTGCAAGAAATGATAAAGAACATATATTAGACAACTTGAAGAAATTAGAAGAAAAATATGAAGATGATTATGAAGATCATTGTATTAATTTAGCTAAATTCTTTGAATGTATGATTTTTGAGAAAGAATATAAATTCTTTATGGCTGAAGATTATTTAATGAGTGAAAAACATAATTTTTCAGGTTTAGCAGATTTAGTTTTAGAAGATAAAGAAGGCAAATTATTTGTTATAGATTATAAAACAGGAAAATCAAGTAATGTTCTAAATTACAAATTAGAATTATGCTATTATAAAATGCTTATTGAGGAAAAATATCCTGAAAAAGAAGTTAAATATGTAGGGATATACTTTACAAAAGATGGAAAATTAAGTTATCTCGAATTTGTAGCATCTGAAGAAGACGGTGAAAATGAATTGTGTACATTAGAAGATTATCAACTTGCTATTGATTATATAGATACTGTAAGACTTGCAATCGATGCAGGTAGATTCCCAGCAAGAAGAAATCATTACTGTAAATATTGTGATTATCAAGAAGAATGTGCTCAGGAAGAAAATTAACTTCTTTCTTTTAAATAATCGCTTGCTTTAATTACATTTTCTCTATACTGAGGAGCAACATCTTCTAAAAATTCCATAAAAGCACTAGATAGTTTATTTTCTTTAAAATTATCTTCAAAAACAATATTTTCAGATTCATAAAAAGATAAAATCCATTCTTTTTCTACTGTTAATAAAGGATAGACGGTATTATCATTTCGACGAGTAAAATCAATCCCCTTTCCAGCAAAAATATCTGAAAATATATTATTTACTTCATCATCCAATATTAATGGAGAAACTTTTAAATTATAATTAGAACCAGAATAAATTAACTTAACACCATATTTACGAGTATAAGGTTCTAAAATTATTTTTAAAAATTCGTTTTCAGGAACAAGTAATTTATCACCTGGATTTAAATCATTGGATAAAATTCTAGAAGCTTTAGAACAATTTTTCATGAATAAAGAAGACCTAACAACTTTAATATTAGGGTAATGTTTATAAAAAGTTTTTTCACGAGTTCTTGAGAATTTAGAAAATCTTAAATTATTAATATACAATTTAGATGGAGTATAACTTACAAAACGAGTATCAACACCAATGACTTTAAGAAACTTTAAAATATCTTCTTTAGAATCAGTGAATTCCTCTTCTTGAGACATATTAGATAAATCAAATAAAAAATCCATTTAAATCAATTTTAATAATTCATTTTCCATTACATCAACAGGAGCTTCAACACCTGTAAATATTTTAAAACTTTCAACACCTTGATATAATAACATTTTAAGACCAGAAACTGTTTTATCACCTACTTTAGAAGCTTCTTTTAAAAGAACAGTTTCTAATGGATTATATACAATATCATTTACAACTAAATCTTCATGCATCATATCACTTGTTGCAATTGGTTTATCATTAATATTTGGGTCCATTCCTATTGGAGTTGTATCAATTAAAATATCTGCATCTTCTAAATAAGAAGCAATTTCATTAATTGAATCATAATTAACACCTATTTCACCAGAAAGTAAAGAAGCTTTTTCAACATTACGGTTTAAAATAGTTAAAGAACCAACATTTTTCTCAACTAAATTAAAACAAATAGCTCTTGATGCACCGCCTGCTCCTGCAACTACAACATTTTTACCTTTTAAAGAAGTAACTTCTTCTAGAGCACGCATTGCACCTACTCCATCAGTGTTATAACCTTTTAAAGTTCTTAAATCAATTGTATTTACTGCACCAATTTTACTAGCAACTGGATCTAAATCATCAAGGTATTTAATAACATTTATCTTATGAGGAATTGTAACATTTAATCCTATCATGTTTAAATTCTCAGCACCATAGATAGCTCGTTTTAAAGATTTTTCTTCAACTTTAAAAGCTAAATACCTATAATTTAATCCTAATTTATCAAATGCAGAATTATGCATAGCTGGAGAAAAACTGTGTTCAACAGGATTTCCAATTAAACCAACAACTTTTGTGTTTCCATTAATCATTAATTATTATATATAAAAATACAAAATATATAAACCTTGATTTATATAGATTTTAATGTTATAAATTATAGGAGCTTAACAAATGGAATTCACAAGACCAAGAGGAACAAAGGACTTCTTATTTGATGAAATGAGACGTAGAAAAGAAGCAGAAAGTCTCTTAAGAAATGTATTTGAAAATTATGGGTATCAAGAAATTCAAACCCCTTTATTTGAAGAATTAAAATTATTTACAACAAAATCAGGTGAAGAAATTGTTGATCAATTATACAATTTTAAAGATAAATCTGATAGAGAATTAGCTTTAAGACCAGAAATTACTGCACCTGTAGCTAGATTGTACTTAAATGAACTTGAAAAAACAGCATCTAAACCAATTAAACTCTATTATTATGGTAGCTGTTTCAGATATGAAAGACCACAAAAAGGAAGATTCAGACAATTTTGGCAATTCGGTTGCGAATTAATAGGTGCTAAATCTCCTGAAGGAGAAGCTGAAGTAATTGCAATGTGTAATGCTTCAATTAAAAAACTTGGAATTACTACAGCAGATATTAATATTAATCATTTAGGAATCATAAGAGGATTATTTGCTCATTTTGGAATTGATGTAGCAACACAAAGAGAATTAATGATTGTTATTGATAAAGGAGATAAAGATTTACTTAAAGAATCATTAATTGGTGAAAATCCAATCATTGATAATGCTGAATTAAATGAAATATTATTAGAATTAATTGACTTAGTTGGAGACAAATCCATATTACCTCAAATTGAAGCTTTAGTTAAAGGTTATGAAGAAGCAGAAGAAGCATTTGCTGAATTTAAAGAATTAATTGAAACATTAGATAGCTCTAAAGTCTCTAATTACACTTTAAATTTAGGTGTTGCAAGAGGTCTTGATTATTACACAGGAATTGTTTTTGAAGTATATGTTCCAGAACTTGGTGCGCAAAAACAAATTTGTGGTGGAGGAACTTATGGCCTTGTTAAAGTCTTTGGTGGTCAAGAAGTTACATCAACTGGTTTTGCATTTGGATTTGATAGATTAATGAATGCAATGGAAGAGTTAACAGAACAAAAAGAATTAGAATCAAATATCAACGTATTCATAGCTCCTATTTCAGACGATGTTAGATTCAAAGCATTTGAAATTGCTCAAACATTAAGAGAAAATGATATTGCAACAGATATTGATTTAACTCGCCGTAAATTCAAAAAATTAATGAATTATGCAAATAATAAGAAAGTTAAAAATGTAGCAATTATTGGTGCAAAAGACCTCGAAGATGGAAAAATTACAATTAAAAACATGGAAAGTGGAGAACAATCACTTGTTAATTTAGATGAAATTGTAAGTTATTTAAAAGGAGAATAAACCATGGAAATTAATTTTAGACATGAAATAAATGGAGAAAAACTTATTACTGCTATTGCTCAAGATTATGAAACTAATCAAATTTTAATGGTAGCTAACATGAACAAAGAAGCTTTACAAAAAACAATTGAAACAGGTAAAGCTCATTACTGGAGTACTTCAAGAAACAAACAATGGTTAAAAGGAGAAAGCTCTGGTCATACCCAAGAAGTTAAAGAAATGTATGTTGATTGTGATATGGATGCAATTGTTTTAAAAGTTAAACAAAATGGTGCAGCATGTCACTTAGGATACTTCTCTTGCTTCTTTAGAGAATTAAATTTAGAGAATAAACCAGATATTGAAAATATTGAAGAAAGTGATTTAGAACAAATAGCTGAAAGAGTTTTCAATCCTGATGATGTTTATTAGGAAGGTTATATGCTAGAAAATGCTAAAACTATTGTTCCTGATACAAGTGCTGTCATAGAAGGAGCTATTAGTGAATTAATTAAAGATTTAGATTATCCTCAAATTGTCGTTCCAGAAGCCGTGGTATGCGAACTTGAACATCAAGCTAATGCTAAAAGACCTACAGGTTTAAAAGGTCTTGAAGAGCTTCAAAAATTACAAAAAGCAGAATATGATGGAAAATGTAGTGTAAGTTTTAGAGGAAAAAGACCTACTAATTATGATATTAGACAAGCTAAAAATGGGGAAATTGATGCTTTAATTAGAGATATTGCTAAAAGTGAATTTGGAACATTAGTTACAAACGATAAAGTTCAAGCAGAAACAGCAAAAGCACAAGGAATTCCTGTCCATTATATTAAACAAAAAATATCGAATGAAGAGTTAACTATTGCTAGTTTATTTGATGAAAAAACAATGTCTGTTCATTTAAAAGAAGATGTTGTTCCAATGGCTAAAAAAGGAACTCCTGGAAATATTAAACTTGTAAAATTATCTGATGATAAATTATCTTATGAAGAACTCAATTTAATCGCAAATGAGATTATTGAAAAAGAAAGAAACAATCCTAAAACTTATTTAGAATCAAATATGGAAGGTTCTATTGTTATTCAATCTGGTCCTTATAGAATTTCAATTGCTCAAACACCATTTTCTGAAGCTTTTGAAATAACCGCAGTTAGACCAGTTGCGGATGTTGATTTATTTGATTATAGATTATCTGAAAAACTTATAGATAGACTTACTACTGATGCTGAAGGAATTTTAGTTTCAGGATCACCTGGAGCAGGTAAAAGTACATTTGTTCAAGCATTAGCTAAATTTTATAGTTTAGAACAAAATAAAGTAGTAAAAACCATGGAATCCCCAAGAGATTTGCAAGTTCCAGAGGAAATTACACAATATTCACCTTTAGAAGGAAGTATGGAAAATACTGCGGATGTTTTGTTACTAGTAAGACCTGATTTTACTATTTATGACGAATTAAGAAAAAGTACTGACTTTAGTATCTTTGCAGATATGAGAATGGCAGGAGTAGGTATGATTGGAGTAGTTCATGCTACAAAAGCTATTGATGCTATTCAAAGAATTGCTTCTAGAGTAGAATTAGGTGTAATTCCATCTGTTGTTGATACTAATATTTATATTGAAAATGGAGAAATTAAAG
>JAKSUH010000026.1 GCA_024413395.1 archaeon | reverse complement strand
AATTCATCAAATCTGAGGATACTCCATGGGTTAATGAAACAATCCATTTAACAGTCAATGGAGTAGTCTATGATGTTGTAACTGATGCAGGGGTAATGCATATTTACCAATTAACTTGTATCCAGGTGAATACATCGTAACTGCAAATGCACGTACATTTGTAACTACAACAAGCAAAATAACAGTAGTATAAGACTGGTCAAACATAAAAACATATAAAAAAGGGATTATTTTTATTTCAATCCCTTATTTTCTTATTTTTTCGTAAATTATTTTATTTATATTAATTAAATTATTATCTATAAAATCAAAGTAGATATTATGAATTTTGAAGAAATAATTGATTTTTTGAAAAAAATAAAGATTCAGAAAATATTAAAACACAAAACAGACTTAAAGTAGGTAATGTTAATAAATATGGTATTAGAGTACCTGTTATTAGAAAATTAGCTAAAGATATTGGTAAAAATCATGAATTAGCTAATCAATTATGGGCACATGGTTTTTTAGAATCTAGATTGCTTGCTATTTTTATTGAAGACTATAATTTAATCACTGAAGATCAGATGGATAGTTGGGTAAATGATTTTGATAGTTGGGATATTGTAGATCAAGCTTGTATTAATTTATTTGTAAATATGCCTTTAGCAATAGCAAAAATACCTGTTTGGGTTAAAGCTGAAGAAGAATTTGTTAAAAGAACTGCTTTTAGTTTAATTGCAGTTATTGCTGTTCATGATAAAAAAAGTGAAGATTCTTATTTTGAAGAATTTTTCCCAATACTTATTGAAGGAGCTGATGATAATCGTAATTTTGTTAAAAAGGCGGTTAATTGGGCTATTAGAAGCATTGGTAAAAAAAATAAAAGCCTTAATAAAAAAGCTATAGAACTTTCATATGAATTATTAGAAATGGATTCTAAATCTGCAAAATGGATTGCTAAAAATGCTATTAAGGAATTAGAATCTGAAAAAGTTCAAAATAAATTAAATAAAATTTGATAATTAATAATTATATTTAATAAGAAATTTTTAAATAACATGTTTAAATAATATCTTAAATATAATATAGGGGAAATTATGAAGTTTAAAAATTGGAAAATTACTCTTGCAATATGTGCAATCATTGCTATAATTGCAATTTATGGAAGCTATTATTTAATATTCAACGATATTTCTCATATGGTTGATGGTGTTTGGGTTCATATGGGTTTTATTCCTATTGATATCCTTCTTGTTTATTTAATACTTGATGAAATTATTGGTAGAAAAGAAAAAGAAGCTATTCAAGAAAAATATGATATGATTGTCAGTGCTTTCTTTATGGAAATAGGTAACAATTTAATATCTAAATTAGCTAATGCAAATGTTCAACTTGTTAATTTAAAACACTTCGAAGCAATTAAAACTTGGAAAATAGAAGATTTTGATGAAGAATTAAAAAAATTAAAGAACAGTCCGCCTAATTTTGATGTTAATTTAGAAGGTAGTGAACGTCAAGCATTCTTAGAAGATTTAAAAGAATTCTTACATAATAACAGAGCTTTTTTATTAAATCTTATAGAAAATCCTAATCTTCATGAAAAAGAACAATTTTCAGCTTTATTAATGGCTATTTCTCATTTAGCAGAAGAATTAGAATATCGTGATGATGTATCTGCTATTGGTGAAAATGACTTCCTTCATCTTGTTTTTGATATGAATAGGGTTTATGAAAGCTTAGTCTATGAATGGGTTAGATATTTGAGATATAATAAGAAAAATTATCCTTATGTTATGCATATGGCTTTAAGAACTAATCCTTTTGATAAAGATGCTTCTATATTCATTGATTAAAGAGGTTATATATGAAGAGAACTGCTTTAAAAATAGCTTATATCGGAACTAATTTTCATGGTTTTCAAAGACAACCTAATCTTAGAACTGTTGAAGAAGAGCTTATTTATCATTTACGTAAATTAGAATATATTGATGATTTAAAAGAAGCTAGATTCAGAATTGCAGGTAGAACAGATGCAGGTGTTCATAGTTTAGGTAATGTAATTAGTTTTCAATCTGAAAATGAAGTCAGAGTAAACCAAATCAATAATAGTTTACCTGATGATATTCAGATATTAGCTAGTGCTCCAGTTAGATTTGGATTTAAACCTAGATATGCTCAAATGAGACAATATCGTTATATTTTATTTGATCAAGGTTTAGATATGGATGCAGTAAATGAAGCAGCTGAACTTTTTAAAGGAACTCATAATTTTACTAATTTTACTAAAAGAAAACAGAAAACAACTACTCGTACAATAGATGACATTAAAATATTTAAACCAACAATAAATGAAGATGAAAGATGTTTAGATAAAAATTATTCACATTTAAACAATTCTTATGAACCTATTTTCTTTGATATTTATGGAGAAAGTTTTTTATGGAATATGGTTCGTAAAATGATGCGTATTTTCTTAGATGTTGGTTTAGGTAAAATGGATTTAGATACTGTTGAAAAACTTTTAAATCCTAAAGAAGGTGAACCTAGGGCCTATATTAAAGTATTAGAACCTGAAAACCTTATTTTAATGGATATTCAATATGATGGAATTAAATTTACACATGATGATTATGCTTGTAATCGTTTTAAAAAGGATTTAGTTTCTAATTTAATTAATTATCAAAAGACTTTTTCTATTCAAGAGTGTATGTTAAAATCAGTGAGTGAATTATACACTAAGGAGTAAATTATGTTTAAGAAGCTTGAATTAGAAGATAAACCTTTGTTAGATTCTTTTTTTAAGAATTCAACAAATAACAATGCTGAAAAAAATTTTTCTAATTTATTCATGTGGAGACATACCTATAAGTATGAATATGCTCTTATAGATGAGTGTTTATGTATTAAAGGTAAAACTAGAGGAGATAAAAAGACTTTTTATCATTTTCCTTATGGTAGCTGTGAAAAAGAAGTTATTTTATCTATTTTAGAAAAAGCTTTAGATACAGAGGATTTAAACTTTATAATAAAACCATTACTTCCCCAAATGAAAGAATGTTTAGAAAATTACACTAATTCTTTTGAAATTATAGAAGATAGAGATTCTTTTGATTATATTTACACTTCACAAAAACTTATTGAACTTAAAAGTTCTAAATTAAGGACTAAACGTCATTGGGTAGAAAAATTTAAAGGTAATTATGATTATTCCTATGAAGAAATTAATAAAGATAATATAGACGAAGCTAAGTCTTTTACTTTAAATCTTATTAAAGATAAAGATGAATTTATAGCTATGGCTGAGATGTTTGATAATTTCTTTGATTTAAATATTAAAGGATGTATAGTTCGAGTTGATAGTGAAATAGTAGGTGTTTCAACTGGTGAGGAATTAACAGAGGATACAGTTTTAATTCATTGTGAAAGAGCTTCTAAAGACTATGAAGGTATTTATAATTTCTTAAATCAAGAATTTGTTAAAAGACAATGGGCAGATTTTAAATATATTAATCCTGAAGAAGATATGGGCTTAGAAGGTCTTAGAAAAGCTAAATTATCTTATCGTCCAGATGAATTATTGGTTAAATATGTAGCTACTTTAATTTAAAGAGGGTTTAATATGTCATACATTAATAAGGTAAAGTGAAAGAATATATTTGAGTTTATCTGATAAAAAAGATTTAGATTTATATAATCAATGGTTAAATGATCCTGATTTAAATTTAAATTTTGGAAAAAGTCATGATGCTTATTCTATTGAAAGACAAGAAAAATATATTGCTAATCATAATAACAGTGATGATAAATTTTTTGTATTTATTTCTAAAGAGGAAAACAAGCCTATTGGTATTTGTTTGCTTTATGATATTTGTTATGTTCATGGTAAAGGAACTATGGGGATTTTAATAGAAGCTGAAAGTCAAAATAATGGTTTTGCTAAAGAAGCTTCTCAATTACTTTTAGAATTTGCTTTTAATATCTTAAATCTAAATAATATTATGTTATATGCTATTGATTTTAATGAAAAAGCTATTGAATTATATAAATCAATAGGATTTAAGGTTATAGGTAAAAGAAGACAATCTTATCCAATTAATAATCAAGTTTATGATGAAGTTTATTTAGATATTTTAAAAGAAGAGTTTAATAATTTAGATAAAATCTAACTAGAAAAATAAAATAATTTAAATTATTATAAATAATATATTATTAAAGGTGATATATATGAAAATTGCAACCGTTCTTGGTACAAGGCCTGAAATAATTAAAATGGCTCCAATTTTAGATGAAATTGAAAAAAGAGGTATAGACTCTGTTCTTATTCATACTGGTCAACATTATGATAAAGAAATGTCTGATAACTTTTTTAAAGACTTAGAACTTTCTACTCCTGATTATAATATTCAAGTAGAATCTAGTTCTCATGGAAAACAAACCGGATTGATGATGAAAGGTATTGAAGAAGTTATTTTAGATGAAAAACCAGATATTGTTCTTGTTCAAGGAGATACAAATGCTGTTTTAGCAGGAGCTGTAGTAGCTGGTAAGTTACATATTGCAGTTGGTCATGTAGAAGCAGGTTTACGTTCTTTTGATTTAACAATGCCTGAAGAAATTAATAGGAAAATTGCAGATATCACAACACAAATGTATTTTGTACCAACTGAAAAATCAGCAATTAATTTATTAGCAGAAGATTTCCCAAGAGATAAAATCATTGAAACTGGAAATACTGTTGTTGATGCTTGTTTTAGACATTTAGAAATAGCTGAAAAAAGACCTATTGAAGAAGATTCTTTAAGAGAATTAGATATTGAAAATATGGATAATATTCTAACTTTAACAATGCATAGAGCTGAAAACACTGATGATGAATCTCGTTTAAGAGGTATTATTGCTGCATTAAAAGAGTTAACTGAAATGAATATTATTTTCCCAATTCATCCAAGAACAAAGAAAACATTAAAGAATTTAGGTTTATGGGATGGTTTTAATGGTCTAGATCATATTCATATTATTAAACCAGTTGGTTATCTTGATTTCTTATTATTAATGAGTAAATCTACTTTAATTTTAACTGATTCTGGTGGTCTTCAAGAAGAAGCAGTTACATTAAGTGTTCCCGTTTTAACCTTAAGATATAACACTGAAAGACCTGAAACTGTTGATGTAGGTGGAAATATCTTAGTTGGTGCTGATACTGATGTAATTTTAGAAAATGCTCGTAAAATATTAACTGATGAAGAATTTGCAAATAATATGAAAAATGCTATAAATCCATATGGTGATGGAACTGCAGCTATTAAAACAGTTGATGCTATTGAAGACTTTTATAAAAGAGGATTATTAAATATTAAAGCTCCAGAAGAAGTTGCAACTAGTTTTGTAAGAAAAATTGAAGCTATTGATACAGATATCACTGTAAAAGAATTTGAAGATAAAAATAAAGCAGTTGTTCATTTAGTTTATGATGGAGAAGCAATGGTATTCCCTAATGATGAATTAAACTTAAATGGTAAGATGATTACTTATGATAAATACCAATAATGAAGATTCATTTTTAGTATTTGAATATTTTGCTGCTGCTGGTGAAAAAGATAAATCTATCATTTCAGAAGCTGAAGCTTTATTATTTTCATTAGTAGATGATTTAAAAGATGAACAAATACAATTACTTTTACATGAATCATATAAAGATAAATTAGACTTAAATCCCAATATAACTCCTATTTTCATCAATGAAAATGTAGAAACTTGGTTAATTAAGAATGCAAATTCATTTAATAAAGCTATTTTTATAGCTGGTGAAAATAATATGAATTTATATAAATTCACTAAGATTTTAGAAGATAACGATGTAACTACATTTACTTCTTCTGCTAATGCTTGTGAAATTTGTTCTAATAAGTTTACATTATATGAAGAGTTATATGGGATAGTACCTCAACCAAAAACCTCTAAATTTACTTTTGATTTTGAAGGTGGTTGGATAACACAATTAACTAATTTATATAATTCTTGGCAAGGTGAAAATCCATTCAATCCTTTAAAAATTATTTTAAAACCAATTCATGGTATTGATTGTGAAAATATAATAATTATAAATAATGTAAATGAAATCACAGAAGATATTGAACTTAAATATGCTCTTGGAGAAACAGTTGTTGTTCAAGAATTTATTGAAGGTGAAGATATTAGTGTAAGTTTAATCTGTGATGGTAGAAAAGCTATTCCACTTAGTTTAAATTCACAATTAATTGAGATTACTGATGAAAATACTAATTATTTAGGTGGACAATTACCATTTGAATCACAACATAAATATGAAGCTTTTTATATTGCAACTCGTGCAGTTGAATCTATTGAAGGTTTAAAAGGTTTTGTTGGAGTTGATTTAAGAATTAATACTAATCCAAGAGATATTAATGATTTATATTTATTAGAGATTAATTCTCGTTTCACAACACCTTATGTAGGTCTTAAAAAGGTGGCTAATTTTAATATTGGCAAAACAATTGTGGATTTATTAGATAAAAAACTTAACATTGAAAATATTGATATCGTTTTAGATGGAAAAGTTACATTTAAAAAAGAAAATAATACATTAACTATTGATTAAGGAGATTTTACACGTGAAAATAGCAGGTTTTGATATTGGTGGTGCAAACACTGATTTAGCGATTATTGATTATGAAAATGATGAAATTAAGAATATTGAGATAGATTATGCATATCTTCCTATGTGGAGTAATAATGATGATTTATCAAGAGTTTTAATTGAATTAATTGAAAATATTTGTCCAGTTGATGAAATTGATGCAGTAGGAATTTCTATGACTGCTGAACTTGTAGATGCATATGATACTAAAAAAGATGGTGTTTTAGATATCGTAGAAAAATGTGAAGCGACTTTTAATTGTCCTATAGGTTATATTGGAATCAATGGTCTTTTAACTAAAGATGAAATATTAGCTGATCCTTTACAAGCTGCAGCTGCAAACTGGATAGCAACAGCTCAAATCGCTACTTTATTAAGTGAAAATTGTGTATTTATTGATACAGGAAGTACCACTACTGATATTATTCCAATTAAAGATGGAAAAGAATGTGCTATTGGAAAATCTGATTTTGATAGACTTGGTACTGGTGAGTTAGTTTATACCGGTACTTTAAGAACTAATCTCGCATCATTTTTAGATAAAGTTCCATTAAATGGTAATGAATATGCTGTAGCTAGTGAATTATTTGCTCAAACTGCAGATATTTATATGGTTTTAGATTTAATCACTGAAGATGATTATATCTGTGATACCTATGATGGTGAAGGTAAATCTAAAGAAGAATGTGCTAGAAGAATTGCAAGAGTATTATGTGCTGATTTAGATGTTTTATCTAATGAAGAAATTATTGAAATCTCAAAATACATGCATCAAGTACAAATTAAACAAATTACAGCTGGTTTAAAACAAGTTTGTGAAACTCAAAACTTAGATTTAGTTGTTACAACTGGTTTAGGTAAAAATATCTTATGTAATGAAGCAGCAAAACTCTTAGGATTAAAAGTTAAACAAATGAGTGAAATATTAACTGATGAAGAGTGTATTCTTGCACCAGCTATTGGAACTGCTATGATGATGAAAAAATAGTTAGTACCATACATCTTTTATACCTAAAAGGTAAGCTCCTGCATTTGCAAGGAAATGTATGATTAATGTAAGTAATGCAGCTATTATAACAAATTCTAATGTTATTGGTATTACAAAGGAAGCAAATATAAGAGCTACTATAAGGAAATCAAGTTGATCAAGTACTGGTGCTGGTTTTCCACGACCAATACCTATTCTTCTTTTTAAAAAACTTCCAATTGCATCTCCGATAAGTGCACCAAAACCTAAAAGGAATCCAACAATAATACCTTGAGGAACACTGGTTATTATTGGTGTAAATATATAATCTCCAAAATTAGTAATAAAATAAGGACCTGCTAATCCTTGTAATGCTCCAACAATTATTCCTACAATAGTTCCAGCTATTAAACCTCTCCATGTGCATCCATCTCCTATTAATCTAACTCCTTTTTTAGTACTTTTTCCAAAATCCATTGGTAGGCCTCCTCCAAATGCAAGGCCACTACTATTTGATAAATAAGCAGGTAATAAGAAATATAATATTGTTACACACATACATGCATAAATCTGAATTGTTGTCAGCATTTTATTCTCCTAACTTTTTTTATTTATTAACTATTGGTTTATATAGTATTTAACTATTTAAGTCTTCTACCTATATTTAAAGTTTTTTTAAACAATTTAAATATTAAAATTTATTAAATTTTCATTTAATTAAAATTTATTTCTAATTAAGTTAATTGTTTATTTTTAATCAGTAAATAGGATTAAATCAATTTTTTCAATAACTTTAAATATTCACTTAACTTAATATATAAAATAATATGTTTTATAATATTATATGTAATATGAAGGTGAAAATGTGAAAATTAAAGATACAAGAAGTCTATGTCCTGTTTGTTTCAAATCTTTAGATGCAGAAGTATTTGAAGAAGATGGTAAAATCTGGATTCAAAAAGAATGTGATGAACACGGCGTTTTCAAAAATACTTATTGGAGTGATGCTGAATTTTATAAAAAAATGCAAAAATTCGTTCCATCTAATACAGCTGTAGAAAATCCTATAGTAAATAAAGAAGGTGGATGTCCTCACTCTTGTGGATTATGTAAAGATCACAACACAACTACTGTTTTAGGTTTAATTGATGTAACAAATAGATGTAATTTAAGATGTCCTGTTTGTTTTGCTAATGCAGCTGTTTCAGGTAGATTATATGAACCTACTCAAGATGAAATTAGGGACATGTTAAAGAATTTAAGAAGTTTAAAACCACATCCTACTTCAGCTATTCAATATGCAGGTGGAGAACCAACTGTACGTAAAGACTTAGTAGATTTAGTTAAAATGGCTAAAGAAGAAGGATTTACTCATGTTCAAATTGCTACTAATGGTTTAAGATTAGCTAGAAAACCTGAATGGGTAAAAGAATTAAGAGAAGCTGGTTTAAACACAGTTTACCTTGCTTTTGATGGTACAACTCCAGAACCTTATATTCACAATAGGGGAAAAGATTTACTTCCTCAAAAAATACAAGCTATTGAAAACTGTAGAGCAGTTGGTTTAGGTGTAGTACTTGTTCCTACTCTTGTAAAAGGTGTAAACGATCACCAAGTAGGAGATATCCTTAAATTCGCATTTGATAATAGAGATATTATTTATGGAGTTAACTTCCAACCTGTTTCCTTTGCAGGAAGAACTCCTTCTGATGAAGTAGAAGAATTAAGAGTAACTATTCCTGACTTTATCAATTTAGTACAAGAACAAACTGATAATCAAGTTACTGTAGCTGATTTCTACCCACCATCTTCTGTAGAAGCTGTCAGTAACTTCGTTCAAGCTATGAATGATGGAAAACCAACAGTTAACTTAAACTGTCACGAACACTGTGGAACTGCTACTTATGTATTCTTAGATAAAGATGAAGATGGAAATGAGAAATATGTTCCTATTACTCAATTCATTGATGTTGATGGGTTCTTTGAAGCAATGGATGAATATGCAGATAAAATTAATGATGGTGGTTTCGGAATTAAAAGTCGTGTCTTAGCTAAAGCAGCAAAAGATATTCCATCTTTAATTGATAAAGATGCTAAACCAGAAGATTTAGAATTAACTAAAATCTTATTAAAAGTATTCAAAGAAAGATTTTATGATGCATTAGGAGATTTCTCAAAAGATTCAATGCTCGTTTCTTGTATGCACTTTATGGATCCATTTAACTTTGATGAACATAGGGTTCAAAATTGTGTAATTCATTATGCAACTCCAGATGGAAGAATTATTCCATTCTGTACTATGAATTCTATTTACAGAGAAGGTGTTGAAGAACAATTTTCTACACCTTTAAAATCTAAAAAAGAATAATATTAATAAAACATTTAAAAAGATAAAAAGGATTCATTTCCTTTTTTTAATCTTTTAATAGGATATCACCTTATTTTCACATTTAATATATAAAACAATTTCAAAGCAAAAGAAGGATAAAAATGAAAAGTATTAAAGGAAAAACATGGATTTTTGGAGAAAATATTGATACGGATATTATTATTCCTGGAAGATATTTAAGAACATTTAATCCTCAAGATTTAGCAGATCATGTTCTTGAAGGTGAACGTCCAGAATTTACAAAAAATGTTAAAAAAGGAGATATCATCGTAGCAGATGAGAATTTTGGATGTGGTTCTTCTAGAGAACAAGCTCCAGTAGCTATTAAAACTGCAGGAGTAGATGCTATCGTTGCTAAATCATTTGCACGTATTTTTTATAGGAATGCTATTAATATAGGATTACCTGTTATTAAAGCTGATATTAAAGCTAATGATGGAGATATTTTAAATATTGATTTATCAAAAGGAACAATTATAAATGAAAACACTGGTCAAGAAGTTACTTTTGAACCTTTTAAGGATTTCATGTTAGAAATTATTGATGATGGTGGTTTAGTAAATCATTATTTAAAAGATGAAGGTTAATTTTTAAAGAGGAGTATCATGGAGTGTCCTGTTTGTGGTTCTGACGAAATTGAAATCGTCAATTCCAAATTTAAAACAACTAAAAAAGTTATTCAAGAAGAATTGATTTTAAAATGTGAAGAATGTGGTCATGTTTTTAGAGATGTTGTTTCTCAGAAAAAACCAAGACCATTTAGGTTAATTATTAGTGAACAAGATAAATCAATTAAAACAAGTATTGATTTACCTCCAAATGAAGAATTATTAGTTGGAGATGTTTTACTTTCTGATTATGGTCAAGTGGAAGTAACTTCTCTTGAAGTAGATGGTAATAGGGTTAAAAAAGCTATTATTCAAGATATTAATACTATTTGGGCTGCATCTATTGAAATTCCTGCTCGTATTGGTGTTTCTGTTGATTTACATGGTAAAGTTGATTCATATAAAGTTGATTTAGACCGTGATTTCAAAATTTCTGTTAATGATTTAATTAAAATTGATAAATACATTATAAGAGTTCATATTATTAAAACAAATGAAAGAAAAACAGATTCTGGTTATGCAAGAGCTGGTGTTATTAAAAGGGTTTACGGTAAACCTTCTAAAATGCGTAAATTTGACTATGATTTAACTGATAAAATATTTAAGAAAACCGTTAAAGATTTTAGATAATATGAAAGTATTTATTGAAACATATGGTTGTACTTACAATCAAGGTGATTCTCAAATAATGGCTGGGAATTTAGTTGATAATGGTGCTCAAATTGTTGATTCTATTGAAGAAGCAGATGTTATAATTGTAAATACTTGTTATGTTAAATTACCTACTGAAAATAAAGTTGTTTATAGAATTCAAAAGTTACAAAAAGAATATCCTGATAAACAAATAATTCCTGCAGGATGTATGGTTGAAATAAATTCTGAAAAATTAGATAAAATAGGTCCTAATTGTAGTTGGATTGGTCCACATAAATTAGATGATGCATTTAATGTTGTTAGTTCAGCTTGTGCTGGTGAACTTTCAAGAAGTACTGGTTTTACTAAAAACACAAAAGTTGGACTTAAAAAAATTAAGAAAAACTCTTTAATTCATATTATACAAATTTGTGAAGGTTGTTTAGGTGCATGTACTTTTTGTTGTACTCGTTTTGCTAGAGGAAGATTAAATAGCTATCCTATTGAAGATATAGTAGCAGAAGCTAAGGAAGCTATTTCTAATGGGGCTCGTGAAATTCAACTTACTGCTCAAGATACTGCTGCATTTGGAAGAGATAGTGGTGAAAAACTATCTGATTTAATTAAAGAAGTGGCTAATTTAGAAGGAGATTTCAGAGTTCGTGTTGGAATGATGCACCCTAGAAACATTTTAAAGAACTATCATGAAATAATTGAAGCAATTAAACTTCCGAAGGTATATAATTTCATTCATTTACCTATTCAAAGTGGTTCTAATAAAGTTTTATCTGAAATGAATAGGGGCCATAGTGTTGAAGATTACATAAAAATTGTTGATGCATTTAAAAAAGAGATACCTTCAATCACTTTAGCTACTGATATCATTGTAGGTTATCCTACTGAAACAGATGATGATTTTGATCTTACTTGTGAGTTACTTGAAAAAGTTAGACCAAGTTTGATACATTTATCTAAATATCAACATAGGAAAGGTGCAATTTCTTCATCTTTGAAAGAGGTTCCACATGAAGTTATGAAAAATCGCTCTAAATTTTTATCAGATTTTAAAATGCAAATTACTGATGATGAAAACAAAAAATTACTAGGTTCTATCCAAAATGCAGTCATTGTAGAACAAGGTTCAAAAGGTGGATTTATAGGGAAATCTGATGATTATCTACCTATTGTTATATCTGATTGTAATATTGGTGATTTTGTAACTGTTAAAATTTATGAAACCACTGCAACTTATTTAAAAGGTAAATTAATTTAATTATTTCTTTTATTTTTACTTTTTACTAGAAAATAATCCTTTTTTAGAAATTTTACCAATTTTAAAAATTTTAAAATTATCAATTT
>JAKSUH010000025.1 GCA_024413395.1 archaeon | reverse complement strand
ATGCAAATCCAACAACTGCCATTTTAACTCCACAAATAAATAATGTTTTTACATCATTGAATCTGGGAATTCCTTTTCTTTTTTAATAGCACATTCAATAATTTTGTAAGTATATCCTCCAATATAAATAATCAAAACTATAGCTATAATAACTAGAATTATTGATAATATAAAGTTATTTTGAGGAATTATTGTAAAAATCGAATGTGATGTAGTTGCATTAATATGAGCCATTACATGTGCAGTATTTACTAATGGTTCGAAAATAAAATGAAGTGAATCACAAAGTAAAAACATTATAATTACATTGATTAATGTATAAATTCCTAATTTTAGGATCAGACAAAGAATGTCTTAATCCATGTTTTAAACTATCTACAATAGACATTACCGGTTCTCCTAAAATCTAAGATTGTAAACTAAACCCATAGCTCTGTATTGTAAAATTGAAAGGAATGGAGATACTAATAAAGTTAAAACTAAATAGACTAAAACAAAACCTACAGTTAAAAATCCTAAAGATAAGGATGGAATAGGAATTATAATTCCAGTTAATGTTAATAATCCCACAATTATGAAAAGAACAACTGCAACTAATGCAAATATAACTAACATAAGTATTAATAAACCAATACAGAATCCAACTAATCTTAACCATCCAATTTCAGTAGCTATTTTCCATAATTCTTTAATATTTAATGCTTCTTCGATAGAATCAGTTTCAGCTAAACGTGCAGATGCTAAATTCAATAATAAGAAAGATAGTATACATAAAATTATACCTGCAACATAACCAATTATAGCAATAGCTTCTCCTAAAATAAATGAAACTCCATGTAATGAATTTCCAATGTATGGTAATCCGAAAAGTACTGCTAATGGAATACCCACATAAATCAATTGAACTACGAATAGCTTTAAACCATCTACAAACATTGAAATCAAATCATCCATCTCAGGAAGAGGGTCTCCTCCATTAATTGACCATTTACTGCTGTTTTAAGAACCCTATAATTATAGCTTAATACTAAAAATATAGGAATAATAAAAATACTAAGTACAAACATTACTCCTAATTTTAACAAAGTAGGACCGTCTGTAAATCCATATTCTAATGAATCTTTATAAATAGCTAATATCATAAAATCATCCTCCTAAAGATCATCGTCTGTTAATATGAAAACCTCTTCAATACTAGTCTTACCTAAAACTCTTGTTATTTTATATGCAAGTTTTAATGAAGGGTTATATCGATTATTTTCAAGTGCACCAATTGTTTGACGAGTTACACCAATCATTTTGGCAAAATCTTTCTGAGTGATTCCTTGTTCTTGTCTTGAAAATCTAACATAATTTTTCATTTGATTACCTGATTTCTAGGACATATTTTTATAGATGTTAAAAATATATCACATATGTTAAAATTATATTCCATTAGTTATAAATGTTTTGGTTATTAAAGATAAACAATAGGTGATAAAATGCCAGTAATAACAATTGCAGGAAATGAAGGACTTTCAATAGATAAAAAAAGAGAAATGATTAAAAAAGTAAGTGAAGTCGTAGCAGAAGCTTACGATTTACCAATAAGTACAATAACAGTATTAGTTCAACCATTCCCAAAAGATAACATAGGAAGCGGTGGAAAATTATTAAGTGATTAAGTAAAATAATCACTTTTATTATTTTTTATTAATTTGAATCTAAGATTTTTTTAACTCTATTTCTATTATCAACAGCATCGCCATAGAATTTATTAATTTCGATAGCTTTTTCAAAACACTCTAAAGCTTCATCATACTTTTGAAGACTTTCTAATGATAATCCTTTATGATTTAAGAAAATTTCATTATTTGGTTTAAGTTCTAAAGCTTGATCAAAAGCTTCAATTGCTTTTTTATATTGATGAATATCATCTAAAGCAACACCAAAACTATTCCATAAAGCAGCATCAGAAGGATCATTTGCTAATGCATCTTCATAATCTTTTAAAGATTCCTCAAAATCATTAGAAGTTAAATCATGGAAATATAAAGCATCACTACTAGTAGGATTAATTTCTAAATACTTAGCAAAACATTTATTTGCTTCATCATAATAACCTGCTTCATAATATTTCATTCCTTCTTTAAACCATTCATTATCTTCTTCAGGCGGCAAATTTAATTGTTTAATCCTATCTGCTTCTTCTAAAGAGCGTTTAGCCTCATCATGAATACGGAACTTTTTAAGAAGTCTTGCTCTTTTTTCCCATAAAGTATAATCATCAGGATATGTGATTATATCTAAATCAATATCACGAACTTCTAGTGATTTTTTAATAATCTTTTTTCCACAGTTTGAACAGTGAGATACAGGTTCATAAAAAGTAGTTTTACAATAAATACAATAAGCACCTTCAAATTCTAATTTAGCTCCGCAATTTTCACAGAATAATGCATCATCATCATCTACTTGATAACCACAATTTTCACAAAACATCTCAACAACCCCCATCTTGAAGTAACGAAAGTTCTCGTGCTTTTTGAAAAGCTTCTTCTGCCTTTTCTGTTTCATTTAACTTTTCTAAGATTTTACCTTTCCAAAGCCAAGCATGTGGATAAATATAGTTAACTTCAATAAATTTTTCAATTTCTTCTAATGCTTCTTCGTATCTTTCTAAATCATGTAAAGCTATTGCTTTATTAAGATAACCAATTTCTAAATTAGAATCTATTTCAATAACTTTGTTAAAAGCATCTAAAGCCTCTTGAAAATTACCTCTACTAGCTTCCATACTTCCCATATTAATCAAAGCTTGAATATCATTAGGATCTATTTCAATAACTTTGTTAAAAGATTCAATAGCTTCAGAAAAATTCTTTATTTGTCCTAACATAACTCCTTTATTTTTTGAAGCAACTTTGTTATTAGGTTCTCTATCTAAAATTAAATCAAAACGATTTAAAGCTCCGGAATAATTATGGACTAAAATTGATAAAAATCCTTTATTTTGTAAAGCTTCTATATTATATGGATCTAATTTTAAAATTGTATTAAATTGTTCATCTGCTGAAATATATTCTCTGAGTTTTATATGAATTTCACCTTTATAAAGTAGAGCAGCTATATTTTCAGGATTATCTTTTAAAATAAAATCTAAACATTGTATTGCATCTTCATCAAATGATACCCTAGTTTCTTTAAATAATTGAATAGATTGAGGTTTTAAAGCACAGAAAGGACAGTAGTTGTACTTTAAAGGATTGTATTCATTTTGACAATTTAAACATTTAATCATGATAATCCTATTTTTATTATTAAAATATAATTTAGTTTTTAATAATAATAAAAATTTCTAATTAAATCTGATTAAAAAAATAGAAAGAAAGGGATAAAAAAATCCCTAAGCTGTAATTTGAACTTTATTTTGAATAGCCAAACCATCATAGTATGTAGTAATAAGATACATACCTGTAGGTAAGTCCATATTTAATGTAGCTGTACCAGTTGCATCAGAAACACCATTGACAGTTGTTTGAGGCATGACATCGGAAAGACTTGGAACTTTAGCAAGAATGTTATTAGCTAATTCTCTAACAGAATATCCTGCTACATAGTCAATTTCAGGATTCTCATTACAATATTGTTCTACAGATTTTCCAACAGGAATTAGACCATTTGAGAAATTATCATCCCCTGCTTTTGCCATAGGAGTTGTTTTTAATCCTTCTGGAGAAATATATTTTACTCCTTTATCAGTTGTAATAGTATAACTTGCAAATGCGAAAATAGTAGAATCATAATGATAATAACTACCTATACCTAATACAAAGTCATATAAAGTTCCAGGACAACTACCTCCAACTATAAAAATACCGGTTTTACCTCTAGAATTTTGAGTTGAACCATAGTTTTGGAGTTTAGAAGGACCTACACCTACATTAGTAGTAGCATAACCTGCTTCGTTTAAGTATTGGCACAATAATGCTAAATTATATTGGTCTTGACTAGTACTTTGTATAATATCACTTGCAACAACAAATTCAATAGGATAATACTCTACATCAAAAGTTACTTGAGCACCGTTTTTAGGATTACCATTACCATCAAGTATATTTACATAGAATTTATCTCCATCACTTTTGTCAAGAACTTGGTCTTCACCAGAGATAGTTGTTTTAACAGTGATTTTATTTGTTTTTACTACATTAGCTAAAGTTGTAGTCATAGTATAAACACCAGGATATAAACCAATACCCATATAAGCTATACCATTAGCATCAGTAGTTTGAGTATAAGTTACACCATTAATAGTGAAATAAACGGTTTCATAAGTAATTGGTTGGTTTAATTGATTAACTGCTTTAACTGCAAACTGAGAATTACTTCTATAATATTTAACTAAGTCACTAGTTATTAATTGAGGAACATAATAATCTATTTTAATATTATTTTTAACTGATTGACCTCTAACAGTAGTAGTTATTGGATAATTTCCTGGATTCAAATTAATAGCCATGGAAGCTATACCTTCAGAATTAGTAGATACAGCATAAGTCACACCATTAATAGTGAAATAAACAGTCTCACCTTGAACAGGATCATCATTCTCATCTAAAACCTTAGCACTAAAAGCATCACCAGTACGATAAACTTTAGAAAAGTTCTCAGTTTTAATAACCCTAATAGCTTCAACAACATTAACTTTATTCACAACTGACTGACCTTTAATAGCAGTGGTCATATAATAAATACCTGGATATAAACCAATGCCCAAAGAAGCCACTCCATCAGCACCAGTAGTTTGTGCATAAGTTATACCGTTGATAGTGAAATAAACAGTCACACCTTGAACAGGACTACCATTACCATCTAAAACCTTAGCACTAAAAGCATCACCAGTACCATATACTTTAGAAAAGTCTTCAGTTTCTAAAACTCTAACCGGTTCAACAACTTTAACAGTATTTTTAACAGATTCTCCATTATATGAAGTAACCATAGAATAATCACCAACATATAAACCAATAGGTAATGAAGCTACTCCATTGACACCTGTTGTTACAGAATAAGTTACACCATTAATAGTAAATAAAACATCAGCACCTTGAACAGGATTACTTTCATTATCTACGATCTTAGCACTAAAAGGTGTACTATTTCCATATTCTTTAGTTAAGTCATTAGTTTCAATATGAGTCGTATTTGGATTAGAAACCAAAGCGGGACCAAAAGTTAAATCTGTATTGAAGTCTGTTTGTTCAGAATCAATATCTGCAGCAGATATTGCTCCAACAAAGAATAAACAAATTAAAACGATGAAAGATACTAGTAATTTATTAAACTTCACGTTGATTGTATCTCCATTAAATAAATTTTTAAATAACATTGATATTTAATTTTTATCTACTATATAAAGGATTAGGAAAAAAGCCCAAAAATAAGTAAAAATTAAAAAAATAAAATTTAAGGTTTATTTTTAAAATTAAATAATTTGAATGAAATTTAAGAATTTATGATATAATTTAACAACTGAATAATATAGAGTTGAATATAAATAGTTAAAAATATTAATAAAAAAACTCTTTAAAATCTGTTATAATTATAATTAAAGAACCATTTAACTAATAAACATGAAAATAATGAATTTTAACTAGTTTAATAATATGTCAAGTATATATTACATTAGGTTGGATAACAATTGATTTAAAAAAATCACAGATTAAGCATACCTAAAAATGAATAATGTTCAGAAATGCAATTCATTTTTAAGAAAAACTTAATCTTTAAAGAATTTTCGTTTAAATAAAGGTATTGTAAATAATATTATTAATAGAACAATAATTGGATTACCAGTATTTAAAGTAGTGTTAACCTCTTTATTAAATTCAGTACTATTATTAACTACAATAGCTTCTTTTAATGTTAATGTTGCATTATTATAAAATGTTAAATTATCAAAAGTTAATTTAATTATCACATCATACGCTCCTGGAGTATTTAAAGAACTTATAATAAGATTAAATGTTCCATCTGGATTTATTTTAACATTGAATAGATTTTATCTCCTACAATAATATCTAAATTACCTTCGTTTACATTTAAGAGTGGGTGATATTGTCAATATGGCTTTTGACACAATAATATCTAAATTACCTTCGTTTACTGGATTACCTTTTTCATCTTTGATTATTCCTGAAATTAAATAATTATTATTTCCTAAATCAGTTACATTAGCTTCAATTATAGTGTTTAAAGGAATAACTGTTAAAATACTTGAATTTTTAGATTTACTATATCCATTAGCTCCTGCAAATGTAAAGTTAACTTCATAAACACCAGCAGGTATGTTATTTAGTGGTAAATGAGCTATTCCATTTTCATCAGTAGTTAAATTGATTTTTAAATCGTTAATTTCAACTGTAATAACTTGATTAGCTAATTGTGAATTTTCTTCTGAAGATAGTAAAATATCTAAAGTTTCATTATCTTTAGCTTTAATTGTTAAATTATCAGCACAGATAGAGGTTTCCTTTAATGAAACAGTAAATGCTTTTAAACAGACATTTGTATTATTTAAAGTTAAATAATGACCTATTGAATCATCTGTCCAGAAATAAACCACATCATTATTATTTGAAAGATCAATCCAATTTATTCCATCTTTACTAACAAATGATTGATTAGCTTCAGAAGTAGCTTTAGAAGTAGTATTTACTATTGGAGCTTCAAGTGCGATTGGATTTAAACATCCAAGAGAAGTTAATTTAACTTCAATTCTGAATAAATCATCTTTAGCTAAATTAATCTTATTATTTAATTTTATAGTGTGATAACCAGGATTTGTAATTGTTCCAGATTGGATTCCTTTTAACTCACCATTAACATATATTTTAGTTTCATATTCAGAATTAACAGCCATAGTGTATAAACTGAAAGCAGCTAAAGCTTCATCTTCATTTGAAGTAAATTGATTTGCAAAATAACCAGTATCATTATCAAAACCTAAACTACCAATAAAACCTAAAGGATTGTACTGATAATTTGATTTATAATTATTTACTTCTTCAACATTAGACATGACCATATCTAGAGAATATGAAGATTTTATAAGAGCCACATCATAATAAGACATATAATAATAACCTTCATCACCCACAGGAATTATCTTACCCTTTTTAGAAGTATAATTGGTTCCCCCAACTATTTTTAATTATAAATGCACCATCTGAAATATTTTCACCAAAGTTAGAACCAGGAAATGTATCATTCCAACCTACAAGAGATATAATATGATTCCCATCATAAGGAATTGTACTAATTGGAATAGAACCATTAACATCCTTATTAAAGTTTGTAGCATATAAAGAATAACTTATAGAACCATAATTCAATATAGCTAATTTTAAATCATCAACATTACGATATACAGGAACAAAAAGAATATCTTGAACATGTTTTAAAGCAGTTAAATTTTCAGGAGAATAACTACCAGTATCATTATAAGGATCATCAGATTCATTAACAGGACCAGACCAACGAGCCCAATAAGCAAGAACCATATTATTCCATCCACCACAATTAACCTCAGAATCCCAACCTTCATAATATAAATTAGACATAAGATTTTTAATATTATTTTCTGAAAAGTCCCAAGATTCATTGTAATATTGTAATAAATAGGCTTCTAAAGCAGCTGTTGAACCAAAAGCCCAACAATTACCTCCATTAGCTTGGTCTTTAATTGGAGTAAGATAACTTGTTCCATTAATATTTCTTAAATCATAAGCTTCAGGAAAATCAGTATTATTAAAAGATAATTCTCCAAAAATATTAGTTAGTAAAATTAAATATATTAAATCAGTACCATTTTGAGATAAATCTTCAATATTTGAATTAATTATAGTTAAATAACCACCAGAATTATAAATTGAACTGTCTACAGAATTAGTTACATTAATAGTAGAATTTTTAATTGTTACATTGTCCAAATAAAGAGGTCCTCTATTGAAAATAGAAGGAGCAAGCCCATTTTGAGAATTTAACTTATTTTATAAGAATATAGAATTAGTAATATTTAAACCATAAGAATTTGTATTAGTAATAGCCCCACCTGCTACAAATTCAGAATCAGAGTTAACAGAATTATTTACAAATTTTGAATTATTAATTGAAGTCATAGAACGATAAATATAACAAGCCCACCGTTTTCTGCTTTATTATTATCGAAAAATGAATTATTTATAGTTGGAAAAGACAAATGACAATGCATTGCGCCACCATTAATAGCAGTGTTATTAATAAAAGTACAATTATCCACTAAAGAAGACTCAGAAGAATCAAGATAAATTCCAGCACCACCATAATTAAATTCAGAGCCAGTTGCATTATTATTTATAAATTTTGAATTAGTGATTGAAGATATAGAATCATAGAGATAACAAGCCCCACCACTATTTGCAAGATTATTCATAAAAATAGAATCATTTACAAATAAAGAGGAAGATTTAGCATAGATTGCACACCATTAGATGCATTACCATTAATAAAAATAATATTTTCAAAAACGATATTAGAAGAACTTATATTCATAATACCTGAAAGTCCTTTAGCATCTAAAGTAGCATTATTTATACCTACAAAAGTTATTTTTTTATTTATTAAAGAAATAGGAGTACCATTTCCATAATAATACCCATCTAAGTGAGTGTAGTACCATTTTCAGCATTATCTATTTGTGTTTGAATATCTTCAAATGTTTGATTATTTTGAGAGTTTAAATCCTCTGCTGAGACAACCCTCATTACCAAAATACCCATTATAACTAAAATTATTAATAATATTGGTTTTCTATAGTTCATTATTTCTCCTCAAAAATCTATTAATGTTTATAATTATATAATTAACAATATATATTTTAAATATTTAAAGAATAGAATGAACATATTAAAATGAATATATGAAAATAATTCTATTAATAGAAAAACATATATTACTTAAATAAAATATCCACTCTAGAAACGTCTTTAAAAAGGAAAATAAAGTTTTAAAAATAGAATAAAAAGAAAATATCAATATAAAGTTAAAAAATAGATTTAGTAGCTAAAAAAAATAGTATAATAATTAGATTATAGGTTTAATTAAATAATTGTTATTAATTAAAAACAAATAAAAGGAAGAATGATTATAAAAAATCATTCCTTAAACTGTGCTAAAAGATGGTATTCCATTCCTGAAATCAGCCATAAATGGAACATAACCTACAGAACCATATGTAGCAAGATTTATTCCAATAGGCACTTTATTATTATCAGAAGGATTAGAAAGAGCACCATACATTGTAGTAATCACTGTTCCATCATAAGCTGGAAAAACATACAAAGGGAAATCTATAATAGGTATCTCTGGTGTAGCAGGTAAATTACTAGTACTTGTAGACAAAGGATTTATAGTATCTCCAGTAGTACCTATTGGCCTATCTAATGGCTCATCTATTGGCGCATCTAGACATTCTTCTTCAACAGAACTTTGAATAGTCATATGAGATGGCTGAAGATTATATGTAAATTTAATTTGATAACCTATACTATAACCAACATTAAACATAGACATATAAGTAAGTCCATTATAAATTCTTTGTTTAAGGAAAGATCCTAACTCAAAATTATGATTATTAACATCTCTAATAGCATTACATACCACATCAGCAACAATTGATCCACCAACAGCACATCCAAATGAAACCATGAATGCAGTTCCTAAAAATTCAACACTAGTAGAAACACCTGCACCAACATCAGTACATAAACAAACAACAAGTACCCAATTCAAAACATAAGACATAATACAGTTAGATGTATCACTTAAACCAGTACCTAAATGATAAGAACCATAAAAGTACCATTAGAAGAGTAAAATCTACTTACACCATTACCCATATCGTAAATAGAAGCACCTTCACTACTATAACCAGTATTATTTATATCGATACAATCAATGAATTCGCAAATCCCAGTATTATAAGCAATACCACCATATTTAGCACTATTACCAATAAAACTACATTTTACGAACTTACAATAACCACTATTATCAACAACTCCACCATAATCTCTTTGAATATAATAATCAACATTATTATTTATAAATGAAGAATTTGCAACAAGGAAATTACCTTCTGTGAAAAATACTGTTTTAAACTTAAAGATGGTTAAATTATTTAAAACCCCAGAACAATACTTAGAAGCAGTGATAAAATGATAATCACCTTTACCAACGATTTCTGCACCATTACCATTAATAATTGAATAACCATACTTTAAATCAAAGAGAGTAAAATCGAAATCATTATCATTATAACCTTTATAAATTCCAGGTTTAAAAGTAATATTAAAAACATCAGTTTTACCATTATCCTTATTAACAGTATTAATAACGTTAATAAAAGATTTATTATCATACACATTTAAATTTTGAACAATTGGTTCTGAAGAATCACGTTTAACAATAAAACCACCTTTCTCACAAAGAGAAGAAACACTTGATCCAGAAACATAAGTAAACCCATTTTGATAAGTGTAAATATCATTATTATGATTTGCATTAAAAACAGACGAACAGCAGACCCTAAATTATTGAAAAAATTCCCAATAGTACTTACAATAGGAATATGTTCAATACCCAATGTCCTATCACTAGCTTTAGAAGATAGACTTGCTAGATTATTATTATAATTACAATCTAAAGATTTAACAACACCTTCATTATAAATAGCAGCACCTTTATTTGCATAATTATCATTAAAAGTACAATTGATAAAACTAGCAACACCAAAATTACGAACAGCACCACCAATATCTTTATATGAAATTACATAATTGATTTTATTATCTGTAAAACGAGACTGATTAAAATTAAGCTGACCATAATTAATTACTGCACTATTAAAACCAGATACAATAACATTATCTAAAAATAATGTAGATCCACTTGAAACATGAAACAAATGATTCATATCATTGTCTGAAGGGTTTTTTACATATATTTTAGCACCATTACCAATAACAGTAACCTTTAAACCTCCTTTAATAGGACAAAAAATAAAATCATCATCATAAAGATGACCAACATCTTCTTTTACATCCATACCTAAAGAAACAATAGCTTTGCCAAAATCAATCACTCCAGAACGTAAACCAACAAAATCTAAAACATCATTAATACCTGAAGAAACAGAATCACACCAAGTTCTAGAATAATCTAAGAAATTCTTATTATCAACACCATATTCCTTATTAGGAGTTAAATTAATAACTACATCAGTAAACTCATAATAATTAGAATGTAATGCATCAAAAACATTATACAACTCATCTACATTTTTAACATTATAAATCTTTTTAGTATCGTTTTTAGTTAAATTTAAAACATTAAAGGAAGCAGTGAAAAAAGCTGTATATAAAGGAACTTGTTTAACCTTATCTAAATAAACATAAGCGATTGCACCATTAGATAAGAATATATCTTCACCAAAAGCTCATTATTATTTCCCCAAGTACAATCAATAAAAACATTTACAGAATTATCTTCACCACAAACAGCACCACCATAACTACCACGGTTATCATTAAAATCACAATAATGACAAGTTAAACGATTAAAGTTATCAATAGCACCACCTTCACGTTTTAAACCATGTGCATTAGTAGTATCTGCCCTTTTATTTCCTATAAGTGTACAATTATATAGAGTACAATGACCATAATTACGAATAGATGGTTTAGAGTCTGTAAATTGACAACCAACAAAATATACTATAGCATTACGTCCAACATTTAAAAAAGTACCATCACCTTTAGAAGAAAAAGTAGCACCATTACCATAAACCAATAAAGTACCTAATCTAAAATCAAATAAAACACTATCACAGTTAAAAGCATAATTATTCATAGTGTTTGTAATATTAATTACTACTGTTTTATTATCACTTTGAAGTGAATCGGCTTTTTCCATTACATTTTTAAACTCAGCAGCATTATTAACATTGTACAAACAAGAATTATTTAAATCTACAGACTGATTAAAATCAGTACTGTTTGAAACAATAGCTACATCTTTAACATCTTCTGCAGAAACAGAAGCCATAGCCATTAATCCAATGCAAAATAAAACAATTGATAACAATAAAACTTTATTTACATTCATAAATAATCACCAAAAAATTTTTTATGGGATAACTAATCCCTTTCCTAAACAATTAAAATTATTGTTTAAGCAATCAAATATCTTCAAATTAACTTTAAAGATAATTACATACATAAAGATTTAATTAGACCATATAAATACCTTTTTGACCTTGCCAAGCCAAGTTTTAAAAAAATAATGATGAAAATAAAAAGTCACCAATATTCGAAGAAAAAAGATTAAAATTAAATAATTATCCAGTAAAAATGATTCGTTTTAGACATATGCACAAAATCAACTTACAATTATCGAACCAAAACCAATTTGAAATAATGTTATCCTAAAATATAGGTTTTAAAAATTTATTATTTTATTAAAATAAGAATATAAGAGTGAGGAATGATTATTAAAAATCATTCCTTGAAGTGATACAATATGAAAAAACAAACAAAACAAAGGAAGTGAAAAATGTTTTGGAGGTTTTTACAACCCTCCTCTATACTAGATAGTATATAAAGGTG
>JAKSUH010000024.1 GCA_024413395.1 archaeon | reverse complement strand
GATCGGTGAAACGGCCATTCCATAGGATGCAAGAACAAAGGTGCCGATGACAACTGTATGAGGCAAGGTAGTTCGCTAAGACGAATGCTGATAACAGAAGGTGGGTTACTCTCAAGAGGCAAAAAATAATTATTTTAATATTTTTACTATCTTATGTAGATAACTAATTCAATATACTTGTTTTTTCATTATATTTTAAGTATTTTATATCTAGTCGTGTTTAAATTAAATTTAAAACTATTAACTATATTTTACTTAATCGTTATTTTAATAATTTTAATAGAAAAAAAGAGGTTAAAATTAGCTAAGTAATTTTAGCTAATTTAATGGTTTATAACATCTTTAACTTTATCAAAGATAGTTTTTTCATAGCGTGAAATTTCTTCACCACTAACTTCTGCAAATTCTTTTAATAAAGCGGTCTGTTTTGAGTTTAATTTTTGAGGAGTAACAATAGTTGCTGTCACATAAAGGTTTCCATAATTATTAGCTCTTAAAGTAGGCATACCTTCTCCTCTAAGTCTGAAGACACTTCCACTTTGGGTTCCTGCAGGTATTTTAAGTTCTATTTCTTTACCTTCAACTGTAGGTATTGTTACTTCATCACCTAAAGCAGCTTGAACGAAATTTATTTGTTTTTCATAATAAAGGTCTGCACCTTCACGTTTGAATTTTTTGTCTCGTTTAATGTGAATACTTGTAATTAAATTACCTTCAAGTCCTCCTTCATCACCACAATTACCTTCACGAGCAACTCTTAAACGATCTCCTTCGCTTACTCCTCCTGGTATTTCTATGGTGATTTCTTTTGTTTTACGAACTTTTCCTTTTCCCTTACATTCAGGACAAGGATCTGTAATGATTTGTCCAGTTCCTCCACATTCTCTACATGGTCTATAAGAAACTATTTGTCCTAACAAACTGTTTGAAACTTGTTTTACTTGTCCTACTCCTCCACATGTAGGGCATGTTTGAGGTTCAGTTCCAGGTTTAGAACGTTTTCCATGACAATTTGGACAAAGTTGGTCTTGTTGGATTTTAATTTCTTTTTCACAACCAGTGTATGCTTCTTTTAAAGTAATAGCTACTTCTGTACGAATATCAGAACCTCTTTGAGGACCAGTTCTTGCAGAACCTCTTGAATGCATTCCTCCTCCAAATCCAAACATGTCAAAAATATTTCCTATATCAAAACCTTGGAAAATATCTTCAAAGTTTACATTTTGATAGAAGTCTTCTGCAGTGAATCCTTCCATTCCTGCATGTCCAAATCTATCATATTTTTGACGTTTTTCATCATCAGATAAGACTGCATAAGCTTCACTAACTTCTTTAAATTTTTCTTCAGCATCCAGTGAATCATTTTGATCGGGATGGTATTTCATAGCTAGTTTACGATAAGCTTTTTTAATCTCCTTTGCATCAGCAGATTTATCTACTCCGAGGACTTCATAATAGTCACGTTTGTCTGCCATTTGTTCACCTATAATATTATATTAGAATAATATTATCTAGGTTCTTTTTTGTTTGATTCTGATCGAACCTAGATAAATATTAATTTTACGTTTATTCGTCTTTTACTTTGTAATCTGCATCAATAGTGTCATCATCATCTTCAGGTGCTGCACCTGCATTTGGATCTTGACCTGTAGCTTGTTGTTGTGCTTGTTCAGCAGCTTGAGCTTGTTGGTAAATTCTAGCACCAATATCTTGAACAGCTTTAGTTAATTCATCGTTTTTCTCTTTAATAGCTGCGATATCTTCACCAGCAACAAGTTCTCTTAATTCTTTAACAAGTTTTTCAATGTTAGATTTTTCTTCATCAGAAATTTGATCTTTAAGGTCTTCCATAGTTTTTTCAGCAGTGTAAATCATGGAATCTGCATCATTTCTAACTTGAATTTCTTCTTGTTTCTTTTTGTCTGCTTCAACATTCATTTCTGCTTCTTTAACTGCTTTATCAATTTCTTCATCAGATAATTTAGTAGAAGAAGTAATAGTAATTGCTTGTTCTTTACCAGTTCCTTTATCTTTTGCAGATACATTAATTATACCGTTTGCATCAATATCAAAGGTTACTTCAATTTGTGGCATACCTCTTGGTGCAGGTGGAATTCCTACTAATTGGAATCTTCCTAATGTTGTGTTGTCTGCAGCCATAGGTCTTTCACCTTGTAATACATGAATATCTACGGATGGTTGGTTGTCAGCAGCAGTTGAGAATATTTCACTTTTCTTAGTTGGAATAGTAGTGTTCCTTTCGATTAATGTGGTTGATACTCCACCTAAGGTTTCAATACCTAAAGATAATGGAGTTACATCTAAAAGAACTAAATCTTTGATTTCTCCAGCTAATACTCCTCCTTGGATTGCTGCACCCATGGATACACATTCCATTGGGTCAATACCACGTTCAATTGGTTTACCAATGAAATTTTCAACGTATTTTTGTACACATGGCATTCTGGTAGGTCCTCCTACGAGGATGATTTTACCAATTTCGTTTTTACTCATTTTAGCATCAGATAATGCTTGTTCCATTGGTTTACCACATTTTTTAACAATTCCATCAACTAATTCTTCTAATTTAGCTCTAGTTAAAGAAATGATTAAGTTTTTAGGTTTACCGTCAGTTCCCATTGTAATGAATGGTAAGTTAACTTCGGTTGTAAGTGTAGTGGATAATTCGATTTTAGCTTTTTCTGCAGCTTCTCTTAATCTTTGTACTGCTTGATCATCATCCATGAGGTTTACGCCTTCTTGTTTTTGGAATTCATCAGCTAAATATTTTAAGATAGCATTATCCATATCGGTACCACCGAGTTGGGTGTCCCCACTTGTGGATCTTACTTCAAATACTCCTCCACCGAATTCCATAATGGTTACGTCTAAGGTACCTCCACCTAAATCGAATACCATAATATTTACATCATCATCAGATTGTTTATCAATACCGTATGCTAAACTTGCTGCAGTTGGTTCGTTAACAAGTCTTACAACATCTAATCCTGCAATAGTTCCTGCATCTTTAGTTGCGGTCCTTTGGTTATCATCAAAGTAAGCAGGTACTGTAATTACTGCTTTTTCTACTGGTTCACCGAGGAATGCTTCTGCATCTTTTTTAATTTTTTGTAAGATAAATGCGGAAATTTCTTGAGGAGTGTATTGTTTTCCATTAGCGGTAACTTTGTTATTTGTTCCCATACTTCTTTTAATTGCACTGATGGTATTTTCAGGGTTTGTAACAGCTTGTCTTCTTGCTGGTTCACCTACTAACATTTGACCATCTTCTGTAAATGCAACATAACTTGGGAAAGCTTTACCATATTGACTCGCACCTTCTGCTGAAGGAATAACAGTAGCTTTTCCTCCTATGAGTACGGATGCTGCGGAATTACTTGTTCCTAAGTCAATACCAATAATTTTTTCTTTTTTAGTATTATCTGCCATAATTATCACCTTTAATTTTTTTTAATTATATAATAATCTTAATTATTTTTTACACACAATAACTTTTGAATATTTAATTACTTTTTCTTTAAGTGTGTATCCTTTCATCAATTCATCTACGATGTATCTATTTTCAATGTCATCATCTTTAACAGCCATTAGAGCTTCATGTTTGAATGGATCAAATTTTTTTCCTTCTGTTGGAATTTCTTCTAATCCTTCTTTAGTTAATGTGTCTTTTAATTTGTTGTAAATTAATTCAACACCTTCACGTAATTCTTCTTCATTAGTGGATTTTTCTAAAGCTCTTTCTAAATCTTCATAACTATCTAATATATTTATTATTAAATTTTCATTGGCGAATTTTATAATGTCTGCATTTTTCTTTTCATTTTGTTTTTTGAAATTTTCAAAATCCGCTTGAAGTCTTTGGCTAAAAGAGATATATTCTTCAGTTTTTTCAGTCTGTTTTTCAAAATCTTCTTTAAGTTTGGCTAACTCTTCATCTTTACTTTCTAAATCTTTCTCAAGTTCTTTTATTAATTCTTCTCGAACTTCGACTTTTTCGTCTTTTACTTTAGATTTTTTTTCTTTTGTAGCCATATTATCACCTTCTTGCTAAAAACTCTGTTAATAGCTATTGTGGTTTCGAGTGTTTACTTTTTGGTTTTAATATTCGACCTTTAGGAAATTTATGGACATATAGGAATTGGTTTTTTACAATAGCTATTATCTACGAGTTTCTTCAGGTTGTGAATATTAAAGTAACAAAAAGTTATCTTTCTCACATATTATTATAGTAACAAAAAATTATATAAAGGTTTCGATATAAAAGTATATTTAAGTAAGAAAAATATATTATTATTATTTAATTGGGGGTATGTCATGGTAAGAAAAAATAATCCATACGATTCTGAAAATAGATTAGAAATCAGAGGAGATTATTTTAATAAGTTTGATGGTATTGATATGGAAGACATTCTTGATGTAATGGGTTGTAAAACCAGAAGAGACATTATTAACCTCTTACGTGAAGAACCAATGTTCGTAAGTGAAATCTCTAATGAGTTAAATGTTGGTCAAAAAGCTATTATTGAACATTTAAGAGCTATGGAAGAATTAGGTATTCTTGAATCTTCTTATAAAAAAATTATGAGAGGAAGACCTCGTAAATATTATGATCTTCCACATGAAGTTAATGTTCATATTGTAATTAATAAAAATACTTTTGATGTTAATCTCTCAGAAGATATGCTATCTACACCTCAACTTCCTTCAGGGGATGAATGGTCAAAACTTTTAGATATTGAAAAGAGAATTGACAATGGTCAATGGGAAGCTATTGAAGAGCTTAAAAATCAAATAAGGCTTTATGATAATCTTAAAAATAGAGCAGAATATATTTTAGAAAGAACTTTAACTCGTAGATAAAATTATTAAATAATTAATATTTAATTAATATAATATTATAGAATGAGTTCTATCTATATATTTAAAAAGTCTTATACTATTATGAAATATTAAAAAGATTGGAAATTAAATTTAAATTTAATTTTCTAACTCATTTTTGCAACAATAGCTTGGCCTAATGAAACAGAACCATCACCACAACAACTATTTTTATGTTGGATGAATTTATCTCCTGATTTTTCAATATAATTTTTACAAGCGGAGGTAATTGCTTCGTTATAGAATACTCCTCCAGTTCCTCCAATTGTTTCAAGTCCTTTCTTATCTGCAGCTTGAACTGCAAGTTCTGATAATCCATTACTTATAGCAATTTGAGCAGCACTAGCTATTTCGTGAGTATCTTCTCCTTTAAGATATAAATCAACCACTTCTTTTAATATTAAAGAAGTATTTAATTGATTATTTTTGATTTCAAACGGTATTTCAAGTAAACCTTTAGCTGAATATGCATGTGATTCAAGTTTCATAGAACATTCTCCTTCATATGTTCTTTCACCACATATATTTAAAGCTACGGCAACAGAATCTAAAATCCGTCCTGTTGAAGAACTTAATCCTACATTTAATTGTGAATTAATTTGTTTTAAGACTAGATTTACTTCTTTTTCACCATATTTAAAGAAATGAGAATAATTATTTTTTAAAATATTATCTAAATCTGAGTATTCATTATATAAAATTGAAGCTAACATTCTTGCAGGGAATTTAGTTGCCATATCTCCACCAAGCATTTTTTGAGGTTTTAAACTTCCACATCTTTCAAAACTTTCAATATCAGTGTAAAGAATTTCTCCTCCCCAACTAGTTCCATCAGCACCATATCCTACACCATCTGCTGCAATAACAATCATTTCATCTAAATTATAATCATTAGCTAGTGCAATACTGTGTGCATGGTGATGTTGTACAGGTAAAAGTTCACAATTATATTTTTCTGAAAATTCTTTAGCTAATTGTGTTGTAAAGAATTGTGGATGTAAATCACAAGCAATAACATCAAATTCATTAATTTTTGTAATTTTTTCCATGTTATTAATAGCTTCTTTTAAGAAATTAAATGTTTTAAATTTATTTGTATTTCCAATATGTTGTGATGGATAAATTAAATTATCTTTAGCAATTGCAAAAGTTACATCTAATTCTGGTCCAAGAGCTAATACATTTTTATCGTTACAATCATAACTGATTTTATATGGTTCTGGAATATATCCTCTAGAACGTCTAATAAATGATAAATCTTTATTTCTAAATCTTACAACAGAATCATCACATCTATTTAGGATTCTTCTGTTATGCATTAAAGAATAATCTGTGATTGAACCTTCTAAATTAATTATTTCCTCATTTGTAATCATCATAGGTTCTCCTGGAGTATTTGCAGATGTCATAATATATGTGTCTAATTCTTTACTTTCATCGAATAATAGGTAATGCATTGGTGAATAAGGTAGCATTACTCCAATATTATGTAATCCTGGTGCTAATACTTCTGGAAAATCATAATTTTCATTTTTCTTTAAAATTACAATAGGTCTTTTATTAGAAGTTATTTCTTGAATTTCTGCTTCATCAATTTGTGCATAAGATTTAACAGTTTCGAGATCTTTACTCATCACTGCAAATGCTTGGTTTGGACGATTTAAACGTTTTCTTAATTCCTTGATTACTTTTTCATTTTTAGCATCTACTACTAAATGAGTTCCACCAATCCCTTTGATGCCTATTATATTTCCTTCATGTAATAGTTCACTAGCTTTACGAATTGGATTTTCAACATCAAATCCATGAAGCTTCATTGTAGGACCACAGTCAGGACAGCAAATTGCCTCTCCATGATAACGTCTATCTATAGGTTCTTTATATTCTATGAGACATTTTTCACAAAGTGGAAAATCTTCCATTGAAGTTCTTATTCTATCATATGGTACAGATTCAATTACAGTAAATCGAGGACCGCAATCAGTACAAGCATTAAATGGATATTTGTATCTTCTATCATTAGGATTTCTAATTTCTTCAAGGCATTTATCACAAATCCCAATATCAGGTGGAATAACAGAGACTCCACTATATGAATCAGAACTTTCTAGGATTTCAAATGTATTGAATGGAGGATAATCTTCATCAATAACTTCATAAGAATCAATTTTAGCTATAGGTGGAAGTTCATTTAATAATTTATCTAAGAATAAGTCAATATTTTTAGTTTCAAGGACGATTTCGACTACATTACCTAAATTTCTAACAAATCCATTTAATTTTAGTTCTGTAGCTATTCTATATACAAAAGGTCTAAATCCTACACCTTGGACAATTCCTTGAACTAATATTTTTTTCATAACTCCACCACAAAACTATTTATTTATAATATTTAAAATATTTTAGTATATTAAATAATCTGTGATAATATGATAGACATACTTAAAAAATTGCAAAATGGGGAAATTGACATACTTGAATGTGAAAATTTAATCAAAGCTAACAATATCTTAGAATTAGATGAAATAGCTAATATTGATATTAAAAGATCACAAAGAGCAGGTTTTCCTGAAGCAATTTTCTCTCCTAGCAAAGATTATGATGATTTACTTAGTATAATTCAAAAATATTATGAAGAAAATGATGATGCTTTAATAATTACTAAATTAGATGAGGCACGGTTTGAACATTTAAAAGAAGATTTGGATAGTTCTTTATCTTTAGATTATAATAAAAGGGGAGAAATTCTTGTTATAAATAATCAAGAAAAAGAATTAAAAGGATCTATTGGAATTATAACTGCAGGAACTAGCGATATTAACATTGCAGAAGAAGCAAAAGTCATAATCGAGCAAGGTGGGTGTAAAGCTATTACTTCTTATGATGTGGGTGTAGCTGGAATTCATAGGTTATTTCCTAAAATAGCTCATATGATTGAAGAAAATGTTAAAGCGATTGTTGTATGCGCTGGAATGGAAGGAGCTTTACCTTCTGTAGTTGCAGGACTTGTATATGTTCCTGTAATTGGTGTTCCAACATCTGTAGGTTATGGTGTTGGTGAGGGAGGTTTTGTAGCTTTAAATTCTATGCTTCAGTCTTGTGCTCCAGGTATTGCTGTTGTTAATATTGATAATGGTTTTGGAGCAGCTGTTTTTGCCTTATCTATTGTGAGGACTCAAAATGAAATTTAAACCATATGATTTTGATAAATATGGTGTTAAACAATATGCTGAACTAGTTTATGAAGTTGATTATAGAACATTCAATATTTTTTATAAGAATAAAGAAGAAGCAGTTAAAGCTCTTTCAAATAGAAACTTATGGGATTTAAAAGAACATAATGATAAGGAATATGTTTATGCTATTTTAGACGATGATGAAACTCTAATAGGTATCTGTAATGGTACAATAGGTTTTAATTACAATACTTTTAAATCTATCATTGGGCTTTTTTTTATTTTAAAATTTAAGGATGCAATTAAACAATCTTTGATTTTATTCTTAGACAGTTTTGTACTTGTTGATGTTGGTCCAAATGATTTTTATATTGGTGAGATAGCTATTTTTTCATCACAAAGAGGAAAGGGTTACGGAAAAACTGCTATTTTAAAATTGATTGAAATTGCACATGAAAAAGGATGTGATTGTGTAATTTTAGATGCTGATTTTAGAAATGATGGTGCATATAGGTTATATAAATCTATTGGGTTTGAAGTTTTTGATAAAAAGTGTTTTAAAATTCCATTCTTCAAAAGAGGAATGAGAAGTATGAAATATAAATTAAAATAAATTATTTTCTACGAGATTCAAATTCATCGAAAATATCATCAAGTGGAATGCCTTTGTAAACTAAAAGAAGTAATGTGTGGAAAATTAAATCTACAGATTCATAAACTAAATTTTCATCATTTTTACTAGCTATCAATACTTCTCCTACTTCTTCAGCTATTTTTTCTAAGATTTTATCTTCAGCTTTTTTATCACCGTCTTGCATGATTTTAGAAGTATAAGAATCAATTGGATTATCTCTTCTAGATTCTAAAACTTCGTAAACTGCTCTAATTACTTCATCTTTAGGCATTGTTACCTCCTTTCAACATCTTGAAGACTTTCGGTTAAAGCTATTAAAGGATGTTTATCATCATCAATGATTTTAATATCTTCAAATGTACGTATTCCTGCTTTATCTGCAGTTTTTTCCATACCTAATTTTATATCTTGCCCAAGGTCAATTACATACGCATCAATTTTTTTACATCCTAATTTTTTAGCAGCAACACATCTATGGTGTCCATCTACTAAAATATATCTTTCTCCAGTTTTTACAACAATAGCAGGTTCAGCAAGCCCACGTTTGAGTTCATACATTCTTCCTTCAAGTTCATCAGCATAAACTCTATCTTGTGTAGGTCTTAATTTATTAGTGTCAACTAACATATGCTCTTTTTTAGTTTTCATACCGTATAATTGTTCCATTGTTTTTTTAAAGTACTCAACTTTATTTGGAGTAGACCTTTCAATATGTGAACGAACCATATCTGTATTGGTAATAATTCCTACGAGTTTCCCTTCACTGTTAATAACTGGCATTCTGGAAATACCTTTACGGAACATAACTCTTGAAGCATCATTAATGGAGAGGTTTTCATTTGCAACAACAATATCTTTAGTCATCAAATCTTCAATTCGATCTGACCAGTCTTTAACAACAAAATCAAATGCAGAAACCATTCCTACAAGTTGCCCATTTTCATCTTCAACAGGATAACCATTGTGGTTACTTTTTTTCATAAGTTTTAAGACTTCTTCAGGAGAATTATTAGGAGAAACACTAATTACGTTTTTGGTCATGTAATCTTTAACTAAAGCTTTTTGTTGTGACATTTTTATCCCTCAATTTCTTCTTTTAACATTTTAACTGTTTCACCAGGGTCTGCTTTTCCACGAGTTAATCTCATAACTTGCCCTACTAAAAAGTTAAGTGATGCTTTTTGACCTTCTAAATAATCGTTTACAGCTTTAGGGTTTTCTTCGATAGCTTGTTTTACAGCTGCAAGAACTTCATCATCTTTAACAACACCTAATAAACCTAATTCTTCAGCAATAGCTCTAGGAGTTTGTTTATTGTTAGGCATTTGTTCAATGATTCTTTGTCCTGCTTTTGTAGTCATTTCTTTACTATCAAGTAAGTTTAAGAACTCAACAAAATCATCTACTAAAATTCCACTTTCAGCAAAGTCTAATTTATTATAAGATAAAACTCTTTTAAGTTCATCTCTCATCCATTTTGCAGCAAATTTAGGTGTAATCTGTTTTGCTACTTCTTCATAAACAATAGCTAAATCTAATTCAGAAGTTAATACTTTAGCAGATTCTTCGTCAATACCATATTCTTCCATAAATCTTTTTACTTTGTTATGTGGAGCTTCTGGCATTATAGCTAATACTTCATCAATTTGTGCATCACTAATTTCCATTGGTGGTAAATCAGGATCAGGAATAAATCTATAATCATCAGCATCTTCTTTTAATCTCATTCCAACAGTAATCATTTGAGATTCGAGATATGCACGAGTTTCTTGTTTAACTTCTACACCTCTTTTCATAAGGTTTTTTTGTCTAACAAGTTCGAATTTTAAAGCTTTGTATGCACCTTTAATTGAGTTGATGTTTTTCATTTCTACTCTGTTTCCTCCATTAATGGAGATGTTTACATCAGCTCTCATAGTACCTTCTCCACGAGCTCCTCCACTGTATTGTAATACTCTAATGAGCTCTTTTAAGAAGTTTCTTGCTTGTTCAGGAGAAGTTATGTCTGGTTCTGTTACAATCTCAATAAGTGGAATACCAGAACGGTTAAAGTCAACAATACCTCTATCTGGTTTATATTGACCTGGATCTTCTTCCATGTGAATTTCTCTAATTCTAACACCATTTAATTCTCCTTCATAACCAATAGGTACAGAAGTTCTTTGGAAACCAGAAGGTAAATCTGGATAATCATAGTGTTTTCTCATGAAATATGTAAAACCTTTATCAATTTTACAGTTTAACATTAAAGAAATCATCAATGCATTTTCTAAAGCTTTTTCATTTGTCGGATACGGTTTCGCTCCCGGTTGATTTAAACAAACAGGGCATATATTTGTGTTTGCAGGAGCTTCTTGATAATTTGTTGGACAATCACAAAATAACTTTGATTCTGTTTCTAATTGTACGTGGATTTCAAGCCCACACATCATATTGACATTAATATTAATTCCTCCAATTTTTGGAAATATTTTAATAAAATATATTATATATACTATTAGCATTAATATTAAATAAAGATTTTTAATTTAGGAGGGATTTTTATTTCAAATGTTATTATTGCACAAAAAGGACCTATTAAAGTAACTCATGGTCTAAATTTTAAAGTTCATGTACAGATTCAAAATAATTTAGAAGGAAAAATCACTGATGTAAAAGCTGTTTCACAATTTTTCGTTCATGATTTTGGCGAAATAGATGCTAATAGGACTTTAATGACAAGTTATGAAGCAATTCTTCCTACAATTGAAACTTTAAAAAAAGATTTTGGTGAAAATGTAAAACTTTCTGATGTATTTCATTTAGGAAAAATAACTTTAAATTATGTTTATAATGGGGAAAGTTTCACAGTATACTCTAATGAGTTAAATCTTAGTATTTGTTAGCTATACTTTCTTTGACATATCTTTTAATGTGTTTATCAAAATCTGGGGAAATCTCACTTTTAGGTTCACCAAGTTTATTTTTATCAGTGAATGTACCTTTCAATCTACGATTTGCCCATTTAACTTCTTCTTCAACTCTTTTTCCATATTTTGTTCCAAACATTTTAAAAAGAGGGAATTTAGTTATTCCATTAGCTCCAGCAAGTATTAAAATACCAATATTTGCTAAATTGTCTATCCATGTTCCACATATTATTTCAATGTGGGGGAATGTTAGTCTAATTTTAGAAACAACTTGAGCATAATATAGTGATGCTGGCTGGCTACTTTCCGCATAAATAGTTTCTTTATGTGGATTTAATGAATAAAAAATAACTCTATTTATTTTATAATTTTTTATATAATCTATTAGGTAATCTACATCTTCTAATGTTTCTCCTAATCCTAAAATAACAGTAATAGCCTTTTTAAATCCTAAATTACGTGCCACATCTAACATATTGCCTATGTCTTCTAATGATTTACTTGGACAAATTTCATCGTGTAATGTAGGATTAGCTATTTCAACTGCACCTGTAATACCCTTAATTTCAGATCCAAATTCTTCTAATTCATCTGTGATTCCAGTATTTAACCAAACTCCATCACCCATAATGTCTTTTATGGTTGTAGCAATTTCTTTGATTTCTGCAGTTGTAAATGATTCATATCCACCAGATAAAAATTCAATATTCCAATCAAGACGTTTACACATTTCTGCTTCAGCATAAATATTATTAATACGTCTCCTTGCTTTTGAAGGATCTTTGATTTTATTTTTTTGAGTACTCATATAACAAAATTTACAATCTCCTTTATCACACCACCAAGACAAAAATACTGCTCTTTCTAGAGTAATTAAGTCTCCATGATTTTTTAAAGTAGTTTTATTTGCTTTTTGTAGCATTTCAAAAAAATTATTTTCATCCATATTCATATATATTAGTTAAAGTTATATATTACTTTATTCTAATTGTAATAATAGTGTTATATTTTTAACAATACTTGTTAAATATCAAAACATTTATATATTAGATATTTCAAATTTAAAAGTACTGTTTAAAGTCTTTTGATTTTACATGGGCATTTATTTGGTTAAGAAATTGGGTTTCTTTTATGCCATCGTAGCTCAGTAGGTAGAGCGTTCGGCTGTTAACCGATTGGTCACAG
>JAKSUH010000023.1 GCA_024413395.1 archaeon | reverse complement strand
AAAAAGAATATAATGTTTTATTTGCTGGTGATGGTATTAATGATGCTCCTGCATTAACTAAAGCAGATATTGGAGTAGCTATGGGTAATGGATCAGATATTGCAATGGAAAGTGGAGATATTGTGGTTATGGAAGGTGATTTAGAAAATGTTGTAGCCTCCATTGAATTTTCAAAAAAAAAGTAATGACTAGAATAAAACAAAATCTTTTTTGGGCATTTGCTTATAATATAATTTTAATTCCTTTTGCTGCTGGAATTTTATATCCTACTTTTGGAATAATATTTAGGCCTGAATGGTCAGCTTTAGCTATGGCTTTAAGTTCAGTAACTCTTATCAGCTTATCTTTAATGCATAAAAATTATATTCCTTCAATTAAAGCTAATAAAAATTAAATTTTAAAAAAATAGAAAGAGTAGAATTAAATTAATTCTACTTTGATTTTACCAAGTTTTTTACTTAAAATATTGTAAAGGTAAGCAAATACAAGTACTACAACGAATGTACCTATTACTCCACCAATAACTTGACTAACAAATCCAATGTAGTTTTTACTCATTATAACATAGGTAAGTCCTATAATTATACTAAGCACTATATCAATAACAGCGAATATAGTTGCAGTTTTCACCGGATTAATGGATTCTAAACTAGTTAATCCATCTTCTGTTTTTAATTCAACAACTGCTCCACCAATTGAATTAGTTAAAAGGTTGTATAAAACAGTTTCAATTAATACGGTAACGAATGAAGCTACAAATATTGCAATTAATCCTATAACTACATATAATGGGGTAATTAATAAAGTACAATATTGGCTAATAATCATAGCATTCATTAATTGGCCACTGTACATCATAATGGTTATTAAATAGTATCCTACGATAGGAATAAGTAAGAAACACATTAAATAGAAGATTAATGCAATAATTGTTATGATTAATGCTAACATTAATGCAGTTGGTATAGGAGAAATCTTTTTAATTTCACCATCTTCGGTTATGTCTAATTTTATACAATTTAATTTTTTAGTAAATTCATTGTATAATATACTTGTTAAGAAGTTACTTGATATATCTAACATTAAAGTTCCAAAAATTACTGTAGGAATAAACATTGCTACTACAGCGATCATTCCCATAATTCCACTTACAATTAATGCTATAATAGATACGACTATAACAATTACAAAGTTTATTGATACATTTAACAAAGTAAATGATGTTGGGTCAATAAATCTTAATTCTTTTTCACTCATTTTAATCAAACCATTTTTTTGATTTTTCTAATAATTCATCAATAATTTTTTCTGATGAACCTATATATGTGTGTGGATCCATGATTTTTTCTACATCTTCTTCATTTAAGAATTTTGATGCATCTGGATCTTCTAAAATTAATTCACTTAAAAGTAATTTTTCTTTGTTAGCTTTAATAGCATTTTTTCTTACAATTCCGTATGCGGTTTGTTTACCCATTCCAGCTCTTGTAAGTTCTGCCATTAATCTTTCAGCCATAATTAAACCATTAGTTAAGTTTAAATTTCTTTCAATGTTTTCATCGTAGAAAATTAAGTTATTCATTAATTTAATGGTTAAATTAAGTATATAATCAGTTAAAATACAACTTTCAGGGAACATAATTCTTTCACATGAAGAGTTAGTTAAATCTCTTTCATGCCAAAGTGGGTTGTTATCTAAAGCTGCATTAACATAAGATTTAACGATTCTAGCTACTCCACAAATCCTTTCAGCAGTGATTGGATTCATTTTATGTGGCATAGTACTACTACCGACTTGTTTTTCTGGATCGAAGTATTCTCCTACTTCCATAATTTCGGTTCTTTGTAAACTTCTAATTTCTAAAGCTATTTTATCTAAAGTACTTGCAATATTAGCTAAAACCATAATAAATTCAACATGGTTGTCTCTTTGAACAACTTGGTTAGTTATAGTTGCTGCAGGTAATCCTAATATTTCTGCAACAGTTTTATGGATTTCCCAACCTTCTTCTCCTAAAGCAGCAGTTGTTCCAACAGCTCCATCCATCATAATTACACAAATATTCTTTTCTGCATGTTCTAAACGTTCATATTGTCTATGAAGTTCATCTGCCCACAAACCGAATTTCATTCCATATGTTGTTGGAAGTGCATGTTGACCATGTGTACGACCAATACATACTTTTGTTTTATTTTCTTCTGTGAGTTTAAGCATTATCTTAGTTAATCTTTCGAGTTTTTCTTTTAAAACTTCGATTGAGTCTCTAATAAGTAATGAGTTTGAACTATCTACAATATCGTTAGAGGTAGCTCCAAAATGAACATATTCTCCAGCACCGTTCTCACATTGTTCTGTAAGTCCTTTGAATAGTGCTGCAATATCATGGTTTGTTGCTGCTTCAATTTCATCTACTCTTTCTAAAGTTACATATTTTGTATTAGATTTAGCTTTAATTTCATCAGCTACTTCTTGAGGAATAATACCTAATTTTCCTTCAGCTTGTGAAAGAGCAGATTCAACGTCTAACATTCTTTGTAATTTATTTTCTGCTTCCCAAATTCTTTTCATTTCAGGAGTTCCATATCTAAATTCAATTGGATGTATAGCCATTTAATCATCTCGATTTATTAATCAAAATTATATTTTTAATTTTTATAATTTATATTTTATTTGTTTTAAGAAAAACTTTTGATTATATTATAAATATAAATAACTAATAAGTAAAAATTAAAGTTTACTTTTATTAATATTTATATGTTTAGGGATATTATTATGCATACTAAAATTAAGGAATATAGAAAACGAAAGGGTTTAATTCAACAACAGTTAGCTGAGTTAGTTGGTGTTACTCGTCAAACAATTAATGCTTTAGAAAATGGACATTATAACCCATCCTTGATTTTAGCACATAATATTTCTGAAACTTTAGGTTCAAAACATATTGAAGATATTTTTATATTTGATGAGGAGGAAGAAGAATGATTGTTGATGTTTTCACAGATGCTTTTAGATATTCAACTAGGGATGTAAAACCTTTATTAAAAATAGGGATATTGTCCTTTTGTCTATTTTAATTATTCCATCCTTTTTATTAGCAGGATATTCATTTAGAATAATTAAAATAGGGGCACAAGGAATGATCAATGGTCAAGATTCTGTTCCGGAGTTCAATAATTGGTTTTCAATGTTTTGTGATGGAGTTAAAGTTATTGTTTTAAAAATTATTTATTCAATTATTCCTTTTATATTATTGATTTCATCTTATTATACTTTCACATTGAAATGTATTCTATTTCACTTTTATTAGCTATTATAGGATTTATTATTGCTCTATTTTGCATATTATTATTTTATATTGCTCTACTACTCTTGCTGTAAGTGGTAAATTATCTCAAGGTTTTAAATTTAAAAATTTATTTGAAAGAATGAAATCTATTTCTATTGGTAATTACATTAGTTTTTATATTATTTTAGTATTAATTGAAATTGCTATTCAGTTAACTGCAACTTACGTTTTAAAATTAATTTTTGGCGTATTCGGTATTTTAATTTCATTCACTGGAGGAATTGAAATCTATTCTTTTATTGCAGCTATTTTAATTAATGCAATTTTACTATTCTTGGTTTTACCTTTCTGTTTATTTATAAAAAGTCGTTGTGTAGGTTTAATTTATAGTTTAAGTGATTAAATGATTTCAGTTTCAAATATTATTAAAAATTCATTAAATTATCCTTTATGGAGTATCAAAAGTTCTTGTTACTGCACTAATTTATTTATTAGCTAGTTTATTTTTAGTAACTTTTTTAACTTTTCTATTTCCAAATTTTATCGGATCTTTCAGTATTTCTTATGTAGATAATATATTTGCTGTTTCAGCTTCAATGATTTGTATAATATTAGCTTTCATTGTTTTTTTTAATTTTAACAGGTTATTATTATCGTATTATCGAAAAAACAATCAAAATAGAAAACAAACTTCCTGAATATGATAATATCTTTTTAATGTTAATTCAAGGTTTTAAAATTACTATAGTTGAAATAATTTATCAATTAATTCCACTTATTCTTTTAGTTTTAGGCGTTATTCTTTTAAAATTCGCTACTGGTAATGATTTATTTTTTTATGGAGCTATTAGTTTAATTATTATAGCAATAATCTTATCTTTATTAATGTGGTTCTTTTATATTATGGCTATAAATAACTTTATAGCAAATGGTGGTCAAATTTCAAAAGCTTTGGCTTTTAAAGAAATTTGGACATTAATTAAATCTGTAGGTTTATTAAAATATCTAGGGACTATAATTCTATTTATTATTATTCAAACAATTATCTTTTTAGCTATTGGTATAGTAACTGGTATATTATCTGCTTTTTCAACAATTGCTGGACCTTTTGCATTGTTTTTAATGAGTATTGTTGGTGCTATATCTTTAGTTGCTAATGTCTATTGTATGATTTTTATAGCTAGAGGTTATGCATTACTTTATCTTGTAGCACAATAGGTGTTAACATGGTTTTAGATAAAGAAAGCAGAGGATTTTTTACAAATAAAGAATTAAATAATTTTATTAATTTAAATAAGGATGATTAGATTAAATTATCTATTCCGTTCCTAAGGAATGTTCTATTGCTATATCTTTATTATCTCAATATAATCAAGATAATTCTTTAACAAAATACTTTTTAGATAAATGGGTTAAAGAAGATAAATTATATGTGCGTTTAGAGATAGCTAAATCTTTAGAAAAGGGGAATATTGATACTGCACGTTTAATGAGTAATTATATTTTAAAAATTCCAAATAATCAATATAAAAAAATTCCTGCAAAACCTTATTCTAAAAAAACTTATGTTATTCCAAGAGATCTTATTTGTAGAAGTTTAGCTAGAATGGATATTAGTATTTTTCCTTTTATTTTAGAATTATTTGATAATAAAGAAATTTTATCTGAGATTATCGATGTTTTTGGCTTTATGGTTTATCATAATCCTCAATTAGATAATGAAGAGAATTTAGGATTTATTTTATCTATTTTAAAAGATAATAAAGAAAATGAGTTAATTTATGGAAAATTACTATGGCATTAGCAGGTTTTTCATCTAAAAAAGCAATCTTAACTTTAGAAAAAATTAGAGATACAGCTTCTAATGAAGTTATTTCTAAAGAAGCTGAAAGGGCTTTAATGTTATAAGCTGTCTTGGTCTCTATTAAATGCAATAACAATATTTTTAATTTCTCTTTTAGAAAGATAAGGGATTCTTTTAGTTAATTCTTCTTCAATTTCTTTGTTCATTTTATGTCTTTGTGCTATGTATGTATCCATATTTTCCTTAGTCTGAGTTCTTATTAATTCTTTGTTAATTTTAGAATATTTGGTAATTAATGGTTGTATTATTGTTTCAACATCTTTTTCTAGTCTTCTATCTTTTATTCTTTGATTTTGAAGCATTATAATTATTCCAATCATGCTTATAACCATTCCAATCATTACAATAGCCATACATATTCCCATAATGATGCTATTACAGTCTCCTGCTATAAATATACATATTCCGACAATGAGGAATATTATTCCAATTATTCTAAAATCTAAATTTTTTATATTCATTATTGTATTATATTAATAAAGAACTTAATAAAACTATTTAAATGAAAAAAGACAAAATATTATTATTAACTATTATAATATAATAAATAAAAATTAGAGGATTTAAAATGTTTAAAGCAGAATTAAGCGATTCAAATATTTTAAAAACCAGTTTTGATGCAATTTCATCAATCGTAGATGAAGTTCAAATCCAAACTGATAGTGAAGGTATGAGGTTAGAAGCCTTAGACCGTAGTCATATCACTTTTGTACATTTAGAATTAAAATCAAGTTTATTTGATGAATATATTTGTGATGAACCTGAAAAAATCAATATAGACACTGATGAATTAATGAAAGTTTTAAAACGTTCTAAATCAGATGATAGAGTTTTAATGACTTTAGATGAAGGAAATTTCATTATTACTTTTGAAGGTGAAGCTACTAGGACATTTAAAATTAGATTAATTGATATGGAATATGAAACTCCTGTTCCACCTCAAATTGAATATCCTACTAAATTTGAAGTTCCTTTCACCTTGTTAAAAGATTCTATCAACGATATTGATGTTTTCTCCGATAAAATTTCATTAAAAGTAGGGCCAGAAAAATTTGTTGCTGCTGCTGAAGGAGATTTCGGTGATGCAAGCATTGAATATATTCATGGTGAAAAAATTGAGACTGAAGTTAAATCTTTATTCTCATTAGATAAAATCAGAGAAATGCTCAAAGCAGATAAATTCTCTGATATAGCTGAAATTAAGCTTGGAGATGATATGCCTCTTAATTTATCCCTTGTAATGATTACAGGCGATGGTGAATTAAGTTTCTTACTTGCTCCAAGATTAGAAACAGATGAATAAATTTCATCTTTTTTCTTTTTTTATTTTATTTTATTTTAATTGAGTTGATATTAAGTGGATGAATTTTTTCAAGTATTACGTAATGTTCAGAAAAAAGAACGTAACAATGGTACCTTAGCTAGAGTAGAGGATACTTTCTATCAAGATATCCATAATTACTTAGATGAGCTCAGGTCTTTTACTGGTAATGATCCATTTTCTCAAGAATACCAATTATTAAAAGATATTCAAAGAATAGCAACTGAAATTTGTGAAAGACGTGAACATAAGATTAGTGATGCTGCAGTAGTTAATATTCATCGTTCTTATCATTTATTCACTGGTAAACCTAAATTTGATTTAGTTGATACAACTCCCTTAAATTTAACTCCTGAAGAAGAAAAATTTTATTTCTCTTTAATTGATTCTTTAACTAGTCATAGAAAGAATATTTCTCTTGAAAAATTCTCTGATAATGATGAAGAGGAAGAGCCTGTTGAAAAACCTTTAACTCCTAAAGTTGAACCTATAAAAAAGGAAATCCCAAAAGTAGATTCTCCAAAAGTTGAAGAAGATACAGTATTAAATAGAATTGATAATATATCTAGTGCTAAGACCATTACTGATGAAAAATATGAACCAATTGAAAAACAAGTTAATAAATCTAATCCACCAAAGTCAAATATTCCTAAAGAGAGAGTTATAGTTCCTGAAGAAGAGGAATTCGTTGATTTTGAATCTCAAAAAATGGTTAAAGATTCTGAACTTGTAACAATACTTATTTTTGATAATATTAATCAAATTATTGCTGTAGATAATAGGATTTACGGCCCATTTTATCCACAAGATTTAGTGGTTATGCCTAAAATTAATGCAAAAATATTTGCTAAAAGTCATAAAGGCCGTATTGTAAATATTTAAAATTAGTTTCTCTATTTTTTAAGATTATTTTTAAGTAAATCCCAGAATGCATACTCATCTCCACAACCTGTGATGATTATGGAATTATAATCTGAATTTCTAACATATTCACTTAATTTTTCAATTCTTTCGTTTAAGTCGTATTTTAATGGAATAAATTCAGCATCAGGAACTTCTTTTTTAAGTTCTTCATAGAATTTCTCTGCTGCTTCAATAGAAACTCTTCCTGGAACTACTACTAAATGATCAGGCTTCATTTGACAAACAATCTTTTTATGATCTTCAAAGATTTCTTCTTCAAACTCATCTGGAGTTGTATAAATAAATTCAAATTTGTCTTTAATATTCATTTTCATTAGGGTACAATTAGCGATTATAGCATCTCCATTGTCTCCTTGACCAAGTCCAACCATTTTGTTATCTGCATCAAATATTTCAAATCTACCTGGTGGTAAAATATCCATACCTAATGAATTATAATAATTTTTAAGATTTACTTCAATATTTTCAGGTTTTGTAGTAAAACAAGCATATGTTGCAGCTGAACACATAATATTGTATAAATTATATAAACCAAACATTGGAATAGTAACTTCCACAGTGAATTTTATATTCTTTTTAATGTTATAATTATAGATATCTCCATCTATTTGAATCTTCCATTTATTTTGGACTGTTTCTACCTTATTTATTGTAATATCTGGTTTATTTCTTTTAAATCCACATTTACAAGAATATTCTCCTCTATGGTTCATGTAAACTTTTGTGTATTCTAAAATTTCACCACATTTTGGACATTTTATTTCTGGATTTTCAAAAATATCTTCATAGTCAATATTCAATCCGTAATAGATGACTTTTCCATCTTTTTCTTTATTTTGTCCAATAAAATTAGTTCTTGGATCATCGGCATTAGTTATAACAACACCATTCTTCATTTCTTTAGATAATAATGTTTTTGCAAGTACATAATCTTCAAATGGATTTTTTACATTAGCTACTTGTGTATGTTCTCTTGATATGTTTGTATAAACAACACCTACTGGATTCATGACTTTTTGCATGGTATCGGGCATTCCATGTTTTAAATCACGGATACCATATTCAAACACTCCAAGTTCTCCTTTTTCACGAAGTAAAGCTGTTGTTACAGCATAAATTGTATTGTTATTTGCACTTCCGACTAAATTAACATCTTTAGATAATAGATCATGAATCATTGTTGTGGTTGTAGTTTTACCATTAGTTCCAGTTACTAAAACTGAACCTATTTCTAATTGTTTTTCTTGTAATTCTTTTATTGCAGTTATTCCACATATTTTAGTAAATATATAACCGGGATATGAATTACCATTAAATGGTAAAACTTTACTTGATTGAATAACTGCTTTTCCTATAGCTTTTCCAATAAAATATTTCTTATTAGCCATAAAATCATAACCTATATTGTATTTCTATATAAGATATTATTAGTATATAATATTTGTTAATTTTTAACTAATCTCTACTTCTCCTTTATTTTCTTTTTAAATAAAGAACTGTCCTTATTTTTTTAAATTATTTTTATAAGTTTTTTACAATTTTCTCTTTTAAATTGCATAAGTTTAAATATAGTTTCTATACAAAAATAGTAAATGTATCTATTTATGATAATGAAAAATTATTTTTTAAAATAATTTGGATTTTTGCTTTATGCAGACTTAACAAGTTACCGTGAAGTTCTAATCTCTGTAAAACTTTTTTAAAAATAGATTTTATTTAAGTAAGATAGTTATCTGTTGAATAGATTATGATTAATCGATTATTAGAGGAAAAATGGTGAAATTATGAAAATGCCAAAAGAAAGAAGAACATACTGTCCTCACTGTAAAAAACACACTGTTCATGAAATTCACACTGCTAAAAAAAGAAAAGCTAGTGAATTAAAATGGGGACAAAGACAATTCAGACGTGTAACTGCTGGTTACAGAGGTTACCCAAGACCTTTACCTGCTGGAAACAAACCTGTTAAAAAATTAGATTTAAGATATAAATGTAAAGAATGCGGTAAATCTCACATTAAAGGTGGATTTAGAGTAGGAAAACCGGAATTCGTAGCAAAATAGGTGTTTAATATGGTTAGTAAAGGTAGAAGAAACTTTTTAAAAGTAAAATGTTTAGATTGTGACAATGAACAAATCATATTTAGTCGTGCAGCATCTGATGTAAAATGTATCATTTGTGGTAAAACTATTGTTAAATCTCGCGGTGGAAAAGCTAAAATTATGGCTCACATCGACAAAGTTTTAAACTAGATTTATTAATTTAAATCTATTTTCTTTTTAATTTTCTTTTTATTTTATTTATTTTATTTATTTGGTGATTAGATGGTAAGGAAAAGTCAAGAATGGCCTGATGAAGGCGAACTTATTGTTGGTACTGTTTACAAAGTTCTTAATTATGGAGCTTTTGCTAAATTAGAAGAATATCCAAATAAGGAAGCTTTTATTCATATTTCCGAGGTTTCATCTGGTTGGGTTAAAAATATCAGAGACCATGTTAGAGAAAACCAAAAAATCGTTTCTCGTGTTCTTAGAGTTAATCCTAAGAAAGGACATGTTGATGCTTCCTTAAAAAGAATCAGAGAAGACCAAAGAACTAAAAAAATCCAACAATGGAAAATTGAACAAAAAGCAGAAAAATTCTTAGAATTAGTCGCCAAATCTTTAGATAAAGATTTAGATGCAGCTTATGATGAAGTAGGTTACGAACTCATGGATATCTTTGGAGATGTCTATGGTGCTTTCGAAACTGCAGCTGATGAAGGTGCAGAGTCCCTCATTGAAGAAGGAATTCCAGAAGATTGGGCTAATGCAATTACTGAAGTAGCTTCAAAAAATATTACTCCTCCAGAAGTTCATATTAGTGGATATGTTGATATTAAAACTTTTGTTCCTAATGGTGTAGAGATAATTATTGATGCTCTTAAAGCTGCTGAGGATAATGGTGATGATGAAGAAGAAATCACTGTTCAATGTGTTGGTGCACCTAGATACAGAATCACTGTAAAATCTACAGATTATATTTTAGCAGAAAAAGCTCTCAAAGCTGCAGCTGATAGATGTATTGCTATCGTTGAAAAATCTGAAGGTAATGGTGTATTCTTAAGAGAATTAAAATAGTTATAAGTTTATGGAGTTAGCATGAAATTAAAAATGCATAAATGTCCAGAATGCGGAATTTATTCATTGGAAGAAGTATGCCCTAAGTGCGGTGGGGAATTAAAAGTAATTTATCCTCCAAAATTTTCAATTGAAGATAAATATGGTAAATATCGTCGCCAACTTAAGAAAGAATCCATGAACAAATAATTTTTTTTAAAGGATGTTTAAAATGAGTTCTACAGAAATTTATGTATTAGAAGAAGTTGAATTAAATAATCCTGTTTTTATTGAAGCACTTCCAGGTATTGGTCATGTAGGTAAATTAGCAGCTGATCATATAATTGATGAATTAGAAGCTACTAAATTTGCTGAAATATACTCCAATAGTTTCCCTCCACAAGTATTTGTGAAAGATAATGGAATTATTGAAAGTATGTCTAATGAACTTTATTATCTTAAAGATGTTGGTGAAAATCATTTAGATTTAATTATTCTTGTTGGTAATACCCAAGCTTTATCTCCTGAAGGGCAATATGAAGTTTGTAAAGATACTTTTGACTTTGTTAAAAACTTTGGTATTCAAAGAGTCTTTACTTTAGGAGGTTTACCTGTTGGTCAACCTTTAGAAGAACCAAAAGTTCTTGGTGCTGCAAATTGTGAAGAAAACATCGAAATATTAAAAGAAATAGGTGTAGAAATCCGTGAAAATGATGGGGGTATAGTTGGAGTTAGTGGTCTCTTTTTAGGAATTGCAAAACTCAATGATATACCTGGAACTTGTTTAATGGGTGAAACTCTTGGATACTTTATCGATGCTTCCGCAGCTGAAGCTATGTTAGAAAAACTTTCTGTACTTTTAGAATTTGAAGTCAATACTGAAAAATTAGAAGAAAGAGCAGAAGAAACTCGTGAAATGTTAGCTAAAGCTCAGCAAATGGAACAACAAATAATTAATAGAGCTTCAGGCGCTGACGGTGAAGATTTAAGATATATTGGATAATTCTGATATTTCTTTTTATTCTTTTTTTATAAAATTTTATATATTTCAAACTATAATCTTTATTCATGTTAATAAATGCTGATTTTCATGTTCATAGTTGCTATTCAATGGCTACTTCTAAAGACATGTTAATAAAGAATATGGCTCCTAAATCTAAATTAAAAGGTTTACAATTATTAGCAACAGGGGATGCTTTTCATCCTGGTTGGTTAGATATTATTGAACAAAGTACAACTTATTCTGGTGATGGAATTTATTCTCGTGAAGATATGGATTTTGTTTTAACAACTGAAGTTGAAGCAGCTCATAAAATTCATCATTTAATCATTCTTCCTGATATTGATGTTGCTCGTGAACTTTCTGATAAATTAGTTTCTAAAAATAAATTTTCTGATGGTAGACTAAGAACTAAATTATCTGGGGCTGAAATTTATGATTTAGTTAAACAATATGATTGTTTAATAGGTCCCGCTCATGCATTTACTCCTTGGACTGGTATGTATAAAACATATGATTCTATTTATGATTGTTATGATGCTAAAGTTGATTTTGTTGAATTAGGACTTTCTGCAGATACTTTTATGGCTGACTGTGTTAAAGAACTTAAAGATTTTCCATTTTTAACAAATTCTGATGCACATTCTCCATGGCCTCATAGATTAGGTAGAGAATTTAATCAAATAGAACTTGAAGATATATCTTACTCCTCAATTCAAAAAGCATTTAAAAACAAGACTATTAAAGCAAATTATGGTATGATTCCGAACTTAGGTAAATATTACATGACTGCATGTACCAAATGCTTCAAATTGGTAGATCCTGTAATGGCAAAGGATAATAAAATGAAATGTAGTTGTGGTGGAAAAATTAAAAAAGGTGTAGATTACAGAATTTCTGAAATTGCTGATTATTCATCACCTAAACATCCAAAACACAGACCAAAATATGTTCATTTAATGCCACTTGCAGAATTAATTAGTATGGTTATTGATAAAGGGGTAACAACCAAAGCAGTTCAAGGTAGGTGGCAAAAACTTATTGATAATTTAGGTACTGAAATTGATGTTTTAATTAACACTGAAATGAGTGAAATTAAAAAAATAGATCCTGAAATTGTTCCGGCTATTGAAGGATTTAGGGATAAATCATTACATATTACTCCTGGTGGAGGAGGCAAATATGGAGAAATATCATTTTCTGATGATTTTGTAGAAGAACGAGAAGTTGTAAAGCCTACAACTCTTGATAATTTCTAAAACTTTTTTTAAAAAAGAAACGGACTTGGAGGGATTTGAACCCTCGATCTTAAGATTAGGAGTCTTACGCCCT